>JBOGMA010000615.1:0-9051 GCA_050746465.1 Acidobacteriaceae bacterium | reverse complement strand
ACACGGCCCTTTGCAATCCGCGCTGGAGTAGGGCAGCTTGTCCACATTCTTCATCGGCAGCGAATAAATATTCCATCCTGTCAGCCGGGTTCCGTTCAGCGTCACCTCTTTGGTGATTCCCGCGCGCTCTCCGGGAATAGCAGGCCCGAAGTTCACCCGTCCTGTATTCTCCACCAGAATGTCCAGCCGCGAGCCGGGCTTCGATGCCGGAAGTGCAATGCTGTCCTGGTCCAATCTGCGATCCACTGACCCAACCAGCTTTCCGTCCAGATAGACGTCCGCGTAACTGTGAACCTTATCCAGGACCAGCTTGCCCCCGGTCGCATCGCTCAAGTGCGTGCGGTACAAAATATATCCGTACGACTGCCCCAGATCCTCCATGCTCAGAACCTGCTCGGAATGCACCGGCGTCGGCAGGTTTTCCCACAAGGATGCCGACTCCTGCAGCGCAACCGCCGGAACGCTGATTGCGGCCGCAACCTCAGGCACAGGCGGCGGAGTTTTTTCCGTGTCCTTCGCGATCACTTTCCGAAACGCGAAGTATTTCGCCGTAGGCCGCCCGCTCTCATCAAGCGCCGCGTCGTAGTCGTAGCTGGTCACGTCCGGCTCATAGTTTTTGCCGTTGGAATTCGCTCCGTTCATCCAGCCGAAGCTCGTTCCGCCATGAAACATATAAATACTGACCGAATACCCATGCCGCAGCTCCCAGTCGAGGTTTGCCGCCTCATTTTCAACGCTGGTGTGTGCGTGCTTCCCGCCCCAATGGTCAAACCATCCTGCCCAGAATTCGCTGTTGAAGAACGGCCCATTCGGGCGGTATTTCTTCAGCACGGCAAAGGCATCGCGCGCCGAGGTCGCGCCATCGCCTCCAAAATTGATGCCAACGGGAAGCTCCGGCAGCGAGCCGTTCGGGACCTGCTCCGGGCCGTCCGCCGTGTAAAGCTGCGACTTCGTAAAACCCGCATCCACCAGCGCCTGATGAATCTGCTCCATGTAAGCGTGGTCGCTGCCGTAGGAACCGTACTCGTTCTCCACCTGAGTCAGAATGATCGGTCCGCCATTTCCAATCTGCAGCGGAGCCAGTTCTTTTCCCAATCGCTTCAGCCACGTCCTCGCCGGTCCCATAAAGCGCGGGTCCGTGCTGCGCACCACAATTCCGTGGTCCTTCAGCAGCCATGACGGATATCCACCCCACTCCCACTCCGCGCAGGCGTATGGCCCCGGCCGCAGAATCACATAGAGCCCTTCCTCCTGCGCCTCACGCACAAACTCCGCCACGTCGTTGTTGCCGCTGAAGTCGTAAACACCGGGCCGCGGTTCATGCACGTTCCAGAAGACGTAAGTGGTAATCGCATTCAGCCCCATGGCCTTCGCCATCTTCAAACGGGCCCGCCAGTACGCGCGCGGAATTCGCGTGTAGTGCATCTCGCCGGAAATCACCTGAAATGGCTTTCCGTTCAGCGCAAAATGGTCGCCCTCTACCGAGAACGTCTGCCCTTTGGCACGGGACAGCGCCTGCGAATAGCCGGCGGGCACGGCACACAACACTAACAGCGCAAGCAAAACAGCTCTAATTCGCAATTCCGGCTCCTGTTTCTTTTTAATGATTCGATGAAGCGCGTCTACGCAAGCTCCCGCCAGTCCAGAATGACCTTGCCGGAATTGCCGGAGCGCATGGCCTCAAACCCCTGCTCATAGTCGCTCCACTTCAGGCGATGCGTAATCACTTTCCCAATATCCAGCCCCGATTGCAGCATCACCGTCATCTTGTACCAGGTCTCATACATCTCGCGCCCGTAGATACCGCGAATCGTGTATTGATTGAAGATCACGTTCGCCCAGTCAATCGACATTTCCGACGGCGAAGGAATCCCCAGCATCGCCACCTTTGCACCGTGGCTCAGATTGGCCAGCATGTCGCGAAACGCATTGGGATTGCCCGACATCTCCAGCCCCACATCAAATCCCTCCTGCATTCCCAACTGCTCCTGCACCGCGGCCAGCGTTGTCTCTTTCGGATTCACCGCCAGCGTCACTCCCGCCGCTTTGCGCGCAAGCTCCAGCCGATACGGATTCAAATCCGTAATCACCACATGCCGCGCCGCCGCATGTTTCGCAACCGCCGCCGCCATAATTCCAATCGGCCCAGCGCCCGTTACCAGCACATCTTCGCCCAGCACCGGAAACGCCAACGCCGTATGCACCGCATTTCCCAGCGGATCAAAAATCGCCGCGACCTCCAGCGAGATTTCCGGCGCATGCCGCCAGATGTTCGACATCGGCAGCACAATGTACTCGGCGAACGCCCCAGGACGGTTCACCCCTACTCCCTTGGTGTGCGCGCAAAGATGCCGCCGCCCCGCCAGGCAGTTGCGGCACCGCCCGCAGACCACGTGCCCTTCCCCGCTCACCCGGTCCCCCACATGGAAATCGGTGACGTTCGAACCCACCTCCACAATTTCGCCAACGAATTCATGCCCGATGACCAGCGGCACAGGAATCGTCTTCTGCGCCCACGCGTCCCATTCAAAAATGTGCAAATCCGTACCGCATATGCCCGTCGCAAGCACTCGAATCTTCACATCATTGATGCCCACCTGCGGCTCGGGAACATCTTCAATCCATAGACCGCGTTCCGACTTTGCCTTAACCAGAGCCTTCATTCCCCACCCTTTCCAAACCGCTGAAGCAAACCCTCTCCACTACAGATAAATGGTAACAACGCGGTTCTGGTCTGTGCGTCGCCAAAGCAAAAAGGCTCCGCCGCAGTTCGCCGCAGAGCCTTTTCCGTCTCAACTGCGCCCTAATTGGGAAGCGACCAGATCTGGTTCGGTAGATTATTTCCACACGCCTGAATGCTCAGCGCATCCGGTCCGCTCCCCGGATTGCTGCTCAGGCATTGATGATCACTGGCGTTGATCAGGTTCCCGACCAGGTTGTAATTCCACTTCTGCGCCGCACCCGCGGAACAAGCCTGCATCGCCACCTTGCCCTCCGCAACCGCCAGGCACTGCCCGCCGGACTGAAGCGCGCCATCATCACTCACCGTCCAGGTCTCATCGGAATTTCCCGTGCAACTCTCCGTGCGCCCCGAAGCGGCCATGCAAAGGCCATAGTCCGCAATATCCCTGTTCTCTTCTCCCGTCGTAATCATCGTGATGGTTCCCATGCGTGGTGGCGTTCCGCAGCCCGCCTCCGGACGAATCTTCCACATAGCGGTATCGTGCGTCGCAACGTTTGCCTTCAACTCCGCGGTCTTGGACTGATGCTTCCCCGTCCACAGTTCTCGCGCATCGAAACGGCAATTCGCCGAAAACCCCAAATCCGCCGGCTGAATCGTCACATCCAGAGGCGTCGTCCCGCGGTTGAACGCCGCCACCGCATACTCTCCGCCGCTAAGCGTTTTGAACAGCACGTCCGTCGTCGCGCTGCGCCGCACCAGTGTCGCCATCTTCCCCAGCGGGTCCTGGTCCACCGCAATCACGGCCTTGTTGCCAACAATCCCAATCGCCTCCTTACTCAGGCTGCTCAAATCCGAACTCAAAATCAGCGGCGCTGACATCATCGACCACAGCGCCATCTGGGTGCGGCTTTCCGCCACCGTCAGCCCATCATCTCCGCCAATAATAAAGTCCGCGTCATTCCAGTTCCCCGGCCTTTGGAACCGACCCAGTGGCAAATTGTAGGAGTAGTTCCACTGCATGCTCTTGAATCGCGACCGGTCAGGATCCGCCTTGCGAAAAATCTCAATGTCCGTTCCCTCGCGCCAAAGCTGCCCATATTCGCGAACCCAGGTCAGCACGTCATACCAGTCTGGCGTCCCCTGGAAATATGCCGGTGCCGACTCCGAGAAAACAATCGGCCGCCCAACCTGCTTCAGCGCCGCGGCCTCCGCCGCGTATGCCTTGCGATACGCTGCGTTCTCTTCGCCCTTTTGCGGGACATAGACGTTGCATCCGTCCAGCTTCAGATAATCCACGCCCCACGACGCAAACAACTTCGCATCCTGCAAAAAATGGTCCGCGCCTCCGCCTTTCGGCTCGCCGCTGCCTGCAAACCTTCCGCAAGTCTCCCACCCCGAGTCTTCATAAATACCGAACTTCAACCCCAGGGCATGCACCGCGTCCGCCACCGGCTTCATGCCATTCGGAAACCGTCCCGGATCCGCCTGCAGATTCCCCTCGGCATCCCGGTCCTTCTGCATCCAGCAGTCATCAATCGTTACGGTGTTGTACCCGCGCGCCGCCAGCCCCGTCTTCACCAGGGCCCTGGCATTTTCGAGAATCGTCTGCGCGGTAAATCCACATTGGTAATGCGCCCAGTCATTCCACCCCATCGGCGGAACCGGAGCCAGCGGCTGCTCCTCTGCCGCGCGCGCACATACAGACCCCGCAACCAGCGTCAGCAACACTCCTGCCGCGATCAAAAGTCCTCGAATATGCCCGGCAAGCGGGCCAGGAAACTTCCGGTCAGAATCAAGCGAGCGTACGAGGGCGGTCGATTTATTTCGCAAGGCGGCTCCTTTTATTTCCGAAACGAATTGTATTACATAAGAATTATTTCGGAATCAAAGAAAAGCCGGTCCTATAACCCTGCGAGGCCGGCCCATCGTCCACTCCCGGCAATTCAGTGCAGAAAAATGAGTAAGGCAATCCCCAGCAGCAGCACAAAAAGAGGAATCCAGAAATGACTGTCCGTGAAAATGGCTTTGAACACATCCGCTCCCATGAGGTGAGAGGCCCGAAGCAAGGCCCAGTAGGAATCTACGCTGTCTGCCGACCACGGTAAAGCGGTCCGGCGGGAAGGCGAAGCCATTTGCCGGACCAGTCTTCGAAGTGGTAAACGTTAGCGATACCGTATCGTATTCTTACGCTCAAAGGAAATCGTAATGAACTCAGCCGAACCGGCAGCTCCGCAGCCCTTGGAACACATCGACCAGTGGGATGACTTTATTGCCGGCCGGTATCGCGCAGGAAAAGAGGAATCAGAATTCCGCAATTACGATGAAAGCTCCAACCCCGGCGTCGCCGAGTTTTATCGTCTGAACCACGCCAACCAGACGCTCGCGTTTACTCTGCAAAAAGAACAGGAATTCGGGCAATTAACGCGCGGCAAAAAAAGCATCTGGGCCGCGACCGACTATCTGAACACCTTGGTCGATGACAGCGACCCCGACACTGACCTGACGCAGATCGAGCATCTGGTGCAGACCGCCGAAGCCATTCGTAAAGACGGCCATCCGCGCTGGTTTATCCTGGCTGGCTTCGTGCACGATCTGGGAAAGGTCCTCTGCCTTTATGGTGAGCCCCAATGGGCCGTCGTCGGAGATACCTTCCCGGTGGGCTGCGCATGGTCCGATCAAATTATCTTTCCGGAATATTTTGCCCAGAATCCCGATCGCAAAGTTCCCGAGTACCAGACCCTCTACGGCATTTACGAGCCCAACTGCGGGCTGGAAAAGGTGCATCTCTCCTGGGGTCATGACGAATACATCTACCGGGTCACGCGCAATTATCTGCCCGAGCCGGCCCAGTACATGCTGCGATATCATTCGTTCTATCCCGCCCACCGGCACGGCGCGTATCGTCACCTCATGACCTCGCACGATGAGAAGATGTTCGATTGGGTCAGAAAATTCAACCCCTACGATCTTTACTCCAAGGGCGCGGAAAAGCCGAAATTGAAAGAGCTGAAGCCTTTCTACGAAGATCTCATCGCGGAATTCTTCCCTTCTGAGATCGACTGGTAAGCGTCAGGATGCCGGGCCTCGCGCGCTCCACCACTTCCCAGGCCACCACGGTTCGTTCTTTGCACGGCCTCGGCATCGTATGCGCGCTCGCTGCCGGCGCATGGCTGGGCGGGGCGGAAGCTCCTACCAAGCTGGTGGCCGCCGGCTTTTCTCCCTTCTCCATCTCTCTTTGCATGGTGCTCGGGGTCTTCGTCGCGCGCTGGACTTTGCCCATAGCCTTCAAGGGCACCAACTACGTCTTCCGCGATCTGCGGCAAAAACCGCACCTCATCGTGTGGGCGGTGCTGGCCGGCGCTCTCTGGGCCGTCGCCAACACTCTCACCGTTTTCGCAATCCGCGACGTCGGTTTGTCCATCGCCTTCCCGCTCTGGAACACAAACTGCCTCGTGGGACTCTTCTGGGGCTGGTTTTTCTTTCACGAACTGAAAGGAGCCGGCGCAGCAACCTGGACGAAGGTCCTCGGCGGCGCCATCGCCATCGTCGCCAGCGCCGTTATGCTTTCGGCAGCCTCCATCCACTCCGGCTCTATCTCGTCGGCACGCGCTGTCTCCGGAGTCGTCGCCGCTCTGGGCGCGGGCCTCATGTGGGGAACCATGTACGTGCCTTACCGCAAGGCGTATCTCTCCGGCATGAATCCGCTCTCCTTCGTAACCGTCTTCACTTTTGGAGAATTGGGGACCATGGGTACGCTCGCCGTGGTGCTGCACAGCAGCGGCACGTCACTTGCAGTGGAACTGCACGCTCTGCGTCCTTCCATGCTGTGGCTATTCCTCGGCGGATTCTGCTGGGTCATTGGAGACCTTTTTCAGCAATACGCCACCAAGTACATTGGCATCGGCCGAGCCATTCCACTCTCCAATACAAACCAGCTATGGGGGCTCGCCTGGGGAGCATTCGTTTTTGGAGAATTCGCGCACGCTTCCGCATCCATGCGGGCCTTGGTGTTCGGCGCTTCCATCATTATGATCCTCGGAGCACTCGCAATTTCCAGCGCTTCCGCTCCCGCTCGCGAGCAGGACTCCTGCATGCGTGCCATCACACGCGAATGTGAGCGCTACCGCCTGAATGTCTCCGATATCATCCAGGCCTACGAAGGACGCGAGCCTCAGCCCACCCCAAAGCGGCCTTGGTGGGACTTCGTAATTCTTGCTGCCGCGGTTGCTATCTTCGCCTGGCTCGCCTCCTACGTTCGCAAGCCGCCCATCGCAATGAACGCTGTCGCCGCCCTGGCCCTTACCGCAATTCTGATTGCCGTGTTGCTCGGCTGCGGATGGATGCTTTGGAAAAAGACCCGCTTCAGTTGAGACTTGTCGGAGCCGCCTTATCGCCGCACGGCCCACGCCATTCCATCCGGATTCCCACCCACATCCAGATGGCCGATGACCTTTAGATTCGTCAGGTCAATCACCGCAACGTAGTTGTCAGGGCTGCAGGCCACGAACGCGCGCTTTCCATCCGGCTGCACCAGCACGCCGCCCGAGCCGTGTCCAATCGGAATCCGCTTGATCACCCGGCGCGTAGCGGCATCCAGCACCACCAGGTCCGGCCCGCTCGATACCAGCACGCGCTTCCCGTCTGGAGTAAACTTCAGCCGGTTCGCGCCCTTCGTATTCGTTTGCAGTGTCGCCGCCACCTTCTTCGTAGCCAGATCGATTACCGATATCGTCGCGTCCTGTGCATTCGCCACCCATACCTCGCGGCGGTCCGGCGACACATCGAATCCCTCCGACCCGTTCCCCACCTTGATATTCGTCACATTCCAGTCCAGCCGCGTCCCCGACGCATTTACGTGTCCGGAAGGGCCGGGCATGCGCATCAATTCCTTATCGATCACGCTGACCGTTCCGGACACGACGTTCGTCGCTACAATCAACTTCACGCCCGGCGACACATACAGCATGTGAATTCGGTTTTGCCCATTCCCCAGCACCCAATCCACCTTGCCCGAAACCGGATCATAGCGCCCGATCGCTTTGGCCACTTCCGACGTGAACCAAACTTTCCCATCGGCAAACGCAAGCCCGTGCGGCCCCCCCAGCGGCGATACATCAATCGAAGGCTCCGCCTTATCTTTCACCAAATCCACAACCGCAAGTGTGTGGTATTTCCCAAAACCATAATTCGATACGTAGGCCGTCTTCCCATCCGCCGACGCAATCACTTCGTGAGGATCGTTCCCCACCGGCACTTTGGCAATCACCCGCAGGTTCGTTGGATCGACAATACTCAGCGTCTGATCTTGTTTGGACAGCACCAGCAACGAGGCCGATGAAGCGCCCTGCCCCAACAAAATACTCGGGGCGAAGAGGCCGAGAATAATGGCGGCAAAAGCAGGAACTCTCATTCCCCGAGCTTACGTCGATCCATAGCAAAGTGCGAATTGGGAAATGTTTGGCATCTGCTCAGACACCTGCGTGGTTGCAACAGGAGACTATAGGAGCCGCTGCATCGACTACCGCAGACTGAGCAAATCCGGCAGCCATGCCGGTTCGGAATCGGCCACAGTCTCGTCGTGTTGCGATCCATTGGAAATCCGGAAGCGAATCAACTCGGCCACGGTTATCATCTTCAGCCCGTGCTCGTCGCAAAAACACGCCAGGTCCGGAACCCGCGCCATGGTGCCGTCATCCTTCATGATTTCGCAGATCACGCCAGCAGGCGATAGCCCCGCCATCCTCGCCAGGTCCACGGCGGCTTCCGTCTGACCCGCGCGCGCCAGCACTCCGCCTCTCCGCGCTCGAAGCGGAAATATATGCCCCGGACGTGCCAGGTCAGACGGCACTGTTGTCGGGTCGATGGCGCAGCGGATCGTCTCCGCTCGATCGTATGCGGAAATTCCCGTAGTCACGCCTCGCTCCACGGCATCAATTGACTCAGTAAACGCCGTGCCGAATGGTGCGGTGTTATTTGCGGTCATTTGCGGCAGATCGAGATAATCCAGACGCTCGGCGGTCATGGCGAGGCAAATTAGCCCGCGCCCATACCTGGCCATAAAATTTACCGCCTCTGGAGTAATCTTCTCCGCCGCGATCGTAAGGTCGCCCTCGTTCTCGCGGTCCTCGTCGTCCACCACAACGATCATCCGCCCAGCCTGGATTTCCTCGATTGCGCTCGGAATGTCGACAAATGGATAATTCACACCCATCACAAGTTCCTCAATTCACCACCAACTTTTTCAACTCTAGCGTTGGAGGAATTCGGACTTGTCAGCGGGCTGTCACCGCATTGTCATAACCTGGCCCGATCAGTAAGGCGTTGGCCTGTCCACGTCATACGGCTTCCCAAACTTGTTGGCGTGGTTC
>JBOGMA010000614.1:0-2163 GCA_050746465.1 Acidobacteriaceae bacterium | reverse complement strand
GAGCATGGTTCCGGCCTTTCCCATCTGGTCGAAGTCGAGTCCTACGTCGATTTCGTCGGGGAGCAGGACCGGCGTGGAAGATCCGCCGGGAACGACGGCCTTCAGCTTTTTGCCGCCCCGAATGCCGCCTCCGACCTCATAGATGGCTTTGCGGAGGTTGTAGCCCATGGGGAGCTCGTAAACGCCGGGATGCTCGACGTGGCCGCTGATTCCGAACAGGCGCGTACCACCGTTGCGTTCTGAGCCGACCTTCGCGTAAGCCTCGCCGCCCATGAGCAGAACGTGCGGAACAGAGGCGATGGTTTCGGCGTTGTTGATGACGGTGGGCCCGCCGTAGAGCCCCACGACAGCGGGGAAGGGCGGCTTGATGCGCGGAACTCCGCGCTTGCCTTCGAGCGATTCCATCAGGGCCGACTCTTCGCCAACTTCGTACGCGCCCGCGCCGGTCTGCGTCACGATATCAAAGTCGACGCCGGAGCCGAAGATATTCTTGCCGAGAAAACCTTTGGCGTAGGCGTCGGCGACGGCCTTCTCCATGATCTTCAACAGATAGCGATACTCGCCGCGCAGGTAGATGAAGCCCATCTTTGCGCCTATGGCGAGTCCGGCGATCATGGTGCCTTCAATCACCGCGTGCGGATCGTGAAGAAAGATCAGATGATCTTTGCAGGTGCCAGGTTCGCTTTCGTCGCCATTTACGAGGACGTACTTGGGCTTGTCGGACTGCTTGGGAACGAAAGACCACTTGAGTCCGGTGGGGAAACCTGCGCCGCCGCGCCCGCGCAGACCGGAAGCTTTCATCTCGGTGATGATCCAGTCAGTGCCTTTTTCGATGGCGGTGCGCACGGCCTTGTAGCCGTCGAGTTCGAGATACTTGTCGATGTTCTCCGCGCCCTGGCCGAAGCGGCGGGAGATGATCTTGACTTCATCGGGATGGGAAACGAGTCTGGACATCCTAGACTGTCTCCTTTCCGCGTCCGGCTTTGTAATCGTCGATGATCTGGTCCATCTTTTCCGGCGTGAGCTCGTCGTAGAAGTCGTAGTTGACCTGAACGGCCGGCGCCCAGCAGCAGGCTCCAATGCACTCTACTTCTTCGAGAGAGAACAGGCCGTCGGGCGTGACCTGCTTGTGGCCGATGCCGAGCCGATCCTTGCAGTGCTCCAGGATTCCGTAGCCGTCGCGCAGCATGCAGGAGATATTGGTGCAGACCTGAATGTTGTACTTGCCGGCGGGTTTGGTGCGCAGCATGGAGTAGTAGCTGAGCACGCTCATCACATCGTTCTCGCGAATGCCGATGCGCTTCGCAACTTCGGCGACGACCGCGCTGGAGATGTAACCAACTTCGTCCTGCGCGTAGAGCAGCATGGGAATCAGCGCGGAGCGACGCACCGGATAGAGCGTCACGAGCTTATCGAAGCGCGCCGCGAGTTCGGGTGAAAATATCGAATTTGCAATTTCACTCATGCTTGCATCATCTCCCGCGCCAGTTTTTCGGCGGCAAGGTCCATCTCTTCTGTCGTGTCGCCCAGCCTGGCCCTTCCGTCCTCGTCCAGCGAGAAGGGAATTGAGTTTCCCAGGCTGTCCTCCATCCGGTTATGCGTGAAGCGAATCCAATGATCCGCAACCCGCAGCACAATCTCATCCGCCCCTGTTTCCACCACCGCCTGCCGGCCGCTGTTCAGCCCGTGAGCCGCCGAGTAGGAGCGGAGCAGCGAGGCCCACGAGGTCCAGAGTTCGCGGTGTATTACTGCAAACGCATTCGCGGCTGGCTCCTTCTGCTCTTGCACTATGCCGCCGTATCTCCGCGCTTTGCTTCCTGCTTTGCGACGTGTTCTTCGGCTGCCGCTTTGTCCGCCGCCGCTTCTTCCAGCGCAGTGATTGCCGGGAAACCGGCCAACAATTGATCGAGCGCCCACTGCGCGAAGCGGTTGGCAAGAGGGAACGTCTCTACTGTCTGGGGATCTTCGGCGAAAACCTGATGTACCTCGTCGCCTGGGCTGTCGATGACGCCCCATATTCCGCGAGTGAGCTTCAACTGGCCGTAGTAATAGATCGCGCTCTCGGTCGGAATCAGCTTCTTCAGCGTGGACGAGGTGAAGGCGTAAAAGACCGTGTCGCTAAGCGGATCTGCGGCCAGCTTCAGGTCAAAAAGTCCCGCGGTG
>JBOGMA010000613.1:0-2542 GCA_050746465.1 Acidobacteriaceae bacterium | reverse complement strand
GCTGTGATCAATGGTCAGGATTGGCGCGTGATTGGTGTTGTCGCCGATGTGCGGGATACCGGCGTCGAAGAAGCGGCGGGGCGGGAAGCGTATTTGCCCACTACACAAGCATTCCCGGAAGGCGCGGAGTTGGTGGTGCGGACAACCCTGCCTCCGGATGTGCTGGCGAAGAGCGTCATGGCGACACTGCGCTCTCTGAATCCGGCGCAGCCAGCGACGGAGTTTCGTCCGCTGGACGCGCTTGTAGACCATGCGGTTTCGCCGCGGCGGTTTTTTGTGGTGCTGGTGGGAGCTTTTGCGGGGCTGGGGCTGCTGCTGGCGTGCCTGGGAATCTATGGCGTGATTTCGTACGCGGTGACACGGCAAACGCAGGAGATTGGGATTCGGATGGCGCTGGGGGCGAGCCGCGCTCGGGTGCAACTGGCGGTGGTTGCGAATACGCTTCGTCTTGCCTTGGCGGGAATTGTAGCGGGCCTGGTGGTGTCATTCTTTGTGGCGCAACTGATCGCGTCGCTGCTGTTCGGAACGCAGCCTTTCGATCTGCTGACCTTTGGGGCGATGACGGGATTGCTTCTGCTGGTTGCGCTGCTGGCGGGATATCTGCCGGCGCTTCGGGCTTCGCGAATTGATCCGATGGTGGCGTTGCGGACGAATTGACGGGATGAAGGGCGTGCGCGCAGACGCCGCGTGAGGCGAGTTCGTTTCGTATTGTCCTGAGGCGATGGCGGCTCTGTTTGAGCTTAAGGGCGATGTGCGAAAGCGGTAGAAGGACCGGTGTTTGGATCGGCTTCATCTCCGAGGTCCATGGCTGCAATGAGGCCTCTGTTCATGGTGAAGACGTGGAGCACTTCGCTGTCCGAAAGAACGTCACCCTGAAGACTCTTGACGAGTTGGCGCACCCTGACGCGGATCTTGCCCCTGTTGTCCTCAGTAATTGCGAGCGGTTCAACATGGGGATCGAACTCGCTCCATTGTCGGGTCCAATAGGCGCGAATCTCCGCTTTTCCGATAACCTTGCCGCCCTCGGAAGCCTTGGGCCAGCTCACATCCTCGGTCATTAGCGCTAGTGCGGCGTCGATGTCCCGCTTGTTGAAAGCGGAGTACGCCTGCTCAATCACGGTTTTGGTGTCTGCCATCAGGCTTCCGTCTCTTCCATGCTGGCGGCGAGCTCCAGGGGTGCACTCTCAACTGCTAACTCAACCAGCATGGGAGGCAACTTCTTTTTCGTTTCAGCACCCAGGTTTTTCAGCATCTCCGCTTGTCGAATGGCATTGCCCTTGCCCGTCGCCAGTTTCTTGATTGCCTCGTCATAGCTCGACCGTGCTTCCTCGAGGCTGGTTCCAAGGTCCATCAGGTCGGTGGCAAAGCCGACGAGTTTGTCGTACAACTCTCCGCCACGGTTCTTGATTTCCTGCACATTTTTGGTCTGCCATTCCTGCCGCCAAAGGTGCGCAACAGTGCGCAGCACAAAGAGCAGAGATGTCCGGCTGACGAGCAGGACGTTCCTGTCCCAGGCCTCCTTCCATAACTTCTCATCGCTGGAGAGGGCCAAAGTGAAGGCGGGCTCGATTGGCACAAACATGACGACAAAGTCGAGCGATTGGATCTCGTAGAGAGAGCAATAGTCGCGCTTGGCGAGATCGCGGATGTGCTTGCGTACAGAATCAAGATGCCGCGATAGCGCATCGGCGCGCGCCGTATCTTCCGTCGCCGCACAGTAGTCGTTGTAGCCGTTGAGGGAAACCTTCGAATCGAGAACGATGTGGCGACCCTCAGGCAGATCGACGATCACGTCCAGCCGCGCGCGAAGGCGGCCCTCCTCGGACTGCTGCTGAAGCGTGAAGCTTTCCTGCATGCGATACTCGTGTCCCTTGCGCAGCCCCGAGGCTTCGAGAATCCTCTCCAGCACAATCTCGCCCCAGTCGCCCTGCGTTTTCGACGAGCCTTTCAGGGCTGTGGCGAGATTGTTGGCGTCATCCGATAATTTCGTGCTGAACTTGGCCAGGTCATCAATTTGCTTTTTGAGTTCGGTGCGCCCCTTCAGACCATCATCGTTCAGGTTTTTCACCTCTTTCTGAAATTCCTCGAACTTCTCCTTAAGAGGATTGAGCAAATGGCCGATGTTGGTCTGGTTCTGCTCGGTGAAGGCTTTGGAGTTTTCTTTCAGGATGTCGCCGGCGAGGGCCTTGAATTGATTCGATAGTTCTGCGCGCGCTTCGGTGAGCAGGGCTATTTTTTCCTGAGTGTTTTTCTGTTCGGATTCGAGCGTGGTGCGGAGGCTGGCGCGCTCGGTTTCGGATTCGAGGATGTGATTGCCGAGCCGGGTGATTTCTGCGCGCAGTTCTTCGACGGCGTTTGCAGCCTGGGCGGCATCCTGCTCGGAACTGCCGCGCTGCGCGGTGAGGCGGGCGATTTCTTCGCGCTGTTTGGCGTCGCGCTCGGCGTCGGTCTGTTGCTGGGCAGTGAGATCCTGGCGGGCGGTCTCGCGATCGCGCTGGGCCGATTCGAGCGCGGAGGCGCGGTCGGCCAGCTGCTGTTCGAG
>JBOGMA010000612.1:0-4013 GCA_050746465.1 Acidobacteriaceae bacterium | reverse complement strand
TGTTGGAGATGCGCTCTTCGCCCCAGGTCGGGTCCCAAGTTACTTTTTTGACTTTCTTGCCCAGCTTCTCATCCCAAGTAAAACCTTTGATTTCATCGAGGGCGCGCTGGCGGAAGGTGGTTTCGCTGCCGTCGGGATTTTTGAGCGGGGTGTCGATGTTGATGAACCACTGCTCGGTGGCGCGGAAGATGACGGGGTTATGGCAGCGCCAGCAGTGCGGGTAGGAGTGGTAGATGTCGGCGCGGCCCATGAGGGCGTGGCGGGTTTCGAGCAGCTTGATGATTTCTGGATTGGCTTCCCAGACGGTTTTACCCTCGTACTCGGGCAGGCCGTTGCGGAGGCGGCCTTCGTTGTCGACGTTGCAGGTCTGGTCGAGCTTGTAGCGCGCCCCGGTGTAGAAGTCGTCGGCTCCGTGGGATGGTGCGGTGTGGACGGCTCCAGTGCCGGTGTCGGCGGTGACGTATTCGGCATTGACTCCGAGAATGTCGCGGTCGAGGAAGGGGTGACGGAAGTGGACGCGATCGAGTTTTGCGCCCTTGAAGCTGGCGATTTGCTTCGCGTTCTGAAGATTGCAGGATTCGCGGACTGCGGCGGCGAGAGATGAGGCGACGATGTAGACGTTTCCGTCCAGCTCAAGGGCGACGTAGTCGAACTCAGGGTGGAAGGCGACGGCGAGCGACGCAGGGAGGGTCCAGGGAGTGGTGGTCCAGATGATGGTCCAGACTTTTTTGCCGGCGAGGGCAGGGTCGATGGCGGAAGGGTCGCTGGCCAGCGCGTAGCGGACGTAGACGCTAGGACTGGTGTGCATTTCGTATTCGACTTCGGCTTCGGCGAGGGCGGTGCGGTCGTGGAGGCACCAGTAGACGGGCTTCAATCCCTTGTAGACGAAGCCTTTCTCGAAGAAGTCGTAAAAGGCTTCGAGGGTTGCGGCTTCGTACTGCTTTGACATGGTGAGGTACGGATTGTCCCACTGGCCGAAGACTCCGAGGCGGACGAGCTGCGAGCGCTGGAGATCGACGAACTTCTGGGCATATTCCCGGCAGGCGCGGAGGACAGAGAGCGCGGGCATTTCGAGCTTTTTGCGGCCCAGCTTTTCGTCGACTTTGATTTCGATGGGGAGGCCGTGGCAGTCCCATCCGGGGACGAGCGGGGCGTCATAGCCAGACATGGTTTTGGACTTGATGATGAAGTCCTTGATGGACTTTTGCAGGGCGTGGCCGAGGTGTATGGGGCCGTTGGCGTAGGGAGGGCCGTAGTGGAGGATGTATTTTTCCGCCCCTTTGCGGGCGCGGCGAATCTGGCCGTAGAGGTCCGCTTCTTTCCATTGTTTGAGGCGTGCCGGCTCGTTCTGCGGCAGGTTGGCCTTCATGGGGAACTTGGTTTCTGGCAGCGTGAGGGTCGCCTTGAGTTCGGGCGGTGCGGACATCGGTTCTCCGTTCGGGAATTGGGGCAATAGGAATATTGTAGCTGGCGTTAAGAGGGGGTGGCTGGTGAAGCGGGTGGCTGAGAAGCGGGTGGCTGAGAAGCGGTTGGCGGGGCCCTGTGAGAGTGCGGCAATCCAATATTCACCACAGAGGACACAGAGAGCACAGAGATTTTTGCCGCTATGCTGTTGCGCTGGCGCGCGGGGCTGGTTTTTTATTGAATCGCGTTTTACCCGGAGCAGCTTCCCAGGCGGCGAGTTTTGCAATCCAAGGAGATGGGCGTAACTTTGTAGACAGGTTTACGTCTATCTTAGAAGCGCGCCTTTTGCCGAGCGCACCCATGCCGGGGAGAGACAAAAACAGTCCCGGCTGGGAATAAAAGCTTTTTTGCAGGACAGGACAGGCTCGGGGGCCGCGGTCCATAATAGGGGGAGACCGGGGGCTATGGCTTCCGGCAGTAGACAATGGGCAATCAGCTTTTGACACCTCCTGACGAAACCGCCCAGCGGCCTGTAGAACGCCAGCCCGAACTTCTGCATGAAGCCGATGGGTCGATGTGGACCTCCCTGATCGCGAACTTGCGCGACGCCTTTTCGTCTCCCAAGCAGCCTCCGCTGGAATTGAGTTCGCAACCGATAGCGACCGAAGACCCGACCAAGGTGGAGCCGGTCTGGAAGACGCTCGGCAACAGCATCCACGACTTATTCTCCCCGAAAAAGCTGCCTCCGCTGGAACTGACGTCGAAGCCGATTCCGGTGCCGGACAGGATGGCGGTGAAGCGCGGGCCGCTTTCAAGCGCGCTGGCGCTTGTGCTGCATCTGGCAATTCTGGGAATCATTGTTCTGCTGGGGCTGGCGGAGTGGCATACACGGGCGATCAAGAAAGAGAACGCGACGGCCATTGATGTGAAGCCGTTTATTCCGATTACGCCGAAGATGCAGCCGATGGGTGGCGGCGGTGGCGGTGGGGTACACAGCCCGATCGAGGCGTCAAAAGGGCACCTGCCGGAAATGTCGAAGCATCCGATTGCGCCTCCGCAGCTATTGAAGGTGGACCACCCGAAGCTGCCGGCGCCGCCTTCGATCATGATGCTGAGTCATGTGAAGCTGCCGGACGCGAACATGCCGAATATTGGTATGCCGAATTCGCCGCAGGTGGCGCTGGCGTCACAGGGCGGCGGTTCTGGTTCAGGATTTGGATCGGGCAGCGGCGGCGGTCTTGGCTCCGGCAATGGGAACGGACTGGGGCCGGGAAGCGGCGGGAATACCGGCGGCGGCGTAATGCGGCCGGGCGGTGGAGTTTCGGCGCCGGTGCTGCTCCACTATGTCGATCCTGAATTTTCCGACGAGGCGCGGCGGGCGAAGTACCAGGGTATTTGCGTGGTCTCACTGATTGTGGACAAGAATGGTGACCCACAGAATATTCAGATAGTGCGCGCGCTTGGCATGGGGCTGGACCAGAAGGCTGAGGAAGCGGTGAGGCAGTACAAGTTCAAGCCGGCCTACTACCATGGGCATGCGGTTCCGGTGCTGATTAATGTGGAAGTGAACTTCAGGATTTACTGAAGATGCCCGGGCTTCCCTCTGGGCGTTTTGTCGCGGCCTGACTGCCATGGAGCGCTGCGTGGCTACCTCACAAAAGCAAAACTCTCGCGGACTTCGTATCGAGAGCCGGAGGGTTCGGTAAAGCTCTCGTAGAGGAGAAAATTGTCTGCGAGAAAGCTGGTGAACCGAGGTGCGCGAGGGATTCGGGTCTTCAATCGGGTCAGAGCTTGAGCGCTTTGTTTCCCCTTGCCGCGGGCGAGGGTAATGTGCGGATGGTAAGGTCGGTCCTCGGCTGTGAATCCGCAAGGCGCAGTGGCCACGATGACGGATTTCTCTAGATGGGCGAGCTCCTTTGTATTTCGGACTTCAACGTAGAAAATTCCCGCACGGGCGAAGAAGCCCAACGACTCGAGCGTGATTGATACAGCAGGAAGGCGCAGTTCCTTAAGCCGGGGAACTACGCAGTCGTATTGCTCGTGAGAGCTATTTCCCAGAAATTGCAGAGTAATATGCCACGACTCCGGTGCGGACCAGCGCAGACCGCCTTCGCGGGACTGTAGTCTCATCGAGATTTGGGACAACTCATTGCTGGTTTCAGCGGACAAGGGGATGCCGATAAACAGCCGCATGGGTCAATGGTATTTGTGGCGGTAGTTTGCGGCGGCGAATTTGTTCAATGGCGAACAAAGGCGGCGGCTTGCCGGAGATCATCCAGAAAGAGTTGGGTGTCGCGATGGCGGTCTTCGCCGGTGCGGGCGCGGAGGATGGCTGATGGATGGAGAGTCGCGATTATGGGCGGCAGGCCCTCGGCGTGCTGGAGTTCGCCGTGGGACTGGGTGACTCGGAAGTTGGAGCCGAGCAGCGCCTGGGCGGCCGTGGCTCCCAGGCAAACGATCAGGCGGGGATGAACGGTTTCCATCTCTGCGTCGAGCCAGGGGCGGCAGGCGTGGATTTCCTTCATGGTGGGTTTCTTGTGGATGCGGAGCTTGCCGCGCGGCTCCCATTTGAAGTGCTTGACGGTGTTGGTGACGTAGACTTTGCGGCG
>JBOGMA010000611.1:0-2305 GCA_050746465.1 Acidobacteriaceae bacterium | reverse complement strand
TTGCCCGATGGGTCGATTGCGGGATTGGCGACGGCGTGAACTCCGGTGGCCAGCATGGTCGCGACCTTTACGTTCACGGTGTTGCTCTGAGCGCCGTTTTGCAGGATGCGGAGCTTGCCGCTCTCGGCTTCCGCCGGAACGCGGATCATCAGACGGCGGCTGCGGCTCATCACGACGGAAGCGGCGAGGTCGCCCAGCATGGCTACGGGCCTGCGGAAGGACACGGGCCCCAGGTTTGTGCCGACCAGTTCAACTTCGCCGCCTGGCAGCGCGGCGTTGGGCTCGACAGAATCGATTCGGGGAGCGGGACCGGAGTCGGATTTGAGCAGAGGAGGCATGTTTACCACCAGTGATGCACAATCAGGCCGACGAGCAGCGCGTAAATTCCAGCCGCGATGTCATCCACCATGATACCCAGACCGCCGTGCAGCCGCTCAAGCTGGCGAACAGGCGGCGGTTTGAGGATATCGAAGAATCGGAACAGGATAAAGGCCAGGACAACGTGCCAAGCGTCGAGCGGAACGAAGAGCAGAGCGGTAAGCTGGCCGGCAACTTCATCGATTACGACATGGCCGGGGTCTTGGCGGCCGCTCTCTTTTTCAACTATGGTGGCGGCGGGGATGCCAACGAGTGTGACGGCGATAACGGCGATAAGCGTGCCGACGATAAGCCACTCAGAACCGGGGCGCGCGATACTAGCCGCACAATACCAGAGGATCGCCGTTGCCGCCGCAGCCCAGGTTCCGGGGCCGCCCGGCAGCAGGCCAATGCCGAGGAACGTGCCGGTGAGCCATGCCCATGGCGTTTTCGATCGGGTCTCAATCTTCGTCGTCGCTGTCGCGGGGACGCCGGTTTTCCTCATTCAGTCCTTCCAGAACTTCGGGATCGAGAATCGGAGATGAAATGCGGTATTCGCCGCTGGCCCACTTGCCCAGGTCAATGAGTCGGCAACGGTCGCTGCAGAACGGGAAGTACTCGTCCTTCTCGGTGACCAGAGTGCGGCAGGTGGGGCAGCGCAAAGCTTTTTTGGAGGGCATGAGACTATTCCTCCCGGCTGCGAGCGATCACCCGGGCGACGACATCGTAGTCGTGCGCTTCGGTGATTTCGCAGCGATAGAACTGGCCCGGCGTGAGTGTGTCGTACGGGCCAAAGTCGTTGATGTATACGGTGCCGTCGATTTCCGGAGCGTGCAGCGGTGAACGGGCTTCCCAAAGCAGTGGCGTTTCTTCGGATTCGCCTTCGACCAGCACTTCCGTCTCACGGCCAATCCAGGCGGATTTCCCTTGTTTGCTGATGCGCTCCTGGAGCTTCATCAGCTCGCGTTTGCGGCGTTCAATGGTGCGTGACGGGACCTTATCGCCGAGGCTGAAGGCGCGCGAGCCTTCCTCGTCCGAGTAGCCAAACACGCCGAGCCAGTCGAACTTCGCCTCGCGGACGAAGGCGCAGAGAGCGTCGAAGTCGGCTTCCGTCTCGCCGGGAAAGCCGACGATAAAGGATGTGCGAAGGGCGATTCCGGGCACGGAGGCGCGGACCTTTTCCAGAGTCTTGAGGAAGATGTCGGCGTTCGCTCCGCGCTTCATGCTCTTGAGGACTGCGCCGGAAGCGTGCTGCAAGGGCACGTCGAGGTAGTTGCAGATGTTGTCGTGCCTGGCGATGGTTTCGAGCAGGCGGCCGGTAATCTTGTTTGGGTAAGCGTAGAGGAAGCGCAGCCACACCAAGCCGGGTATCCGGGCGAGCGCGTCGAGAAGTTGCGCGAGGCCATCCTTCATTCCGAGGTCTTCGCCGTAGCAGGTGGTGTCCTGTCCGATGAGCGTGATTTCGCGCACGTCCTGTGCGACGAGGTTTTCGGCCTCGGCAATTACGGACTCAAATCGACGCGAGCGGAACTTGCCGCGCAGGTTTGGAATGATGCAGAAGCTGCATGGGTGGTCGCAGCCCTCGGCAATCTTGATGTAGGCCGAAGCCTTCTTCGTCGCCAGCACGCGCGGAGTGGTGTGGTCGTAAAGATACTGCGGCAGATGCGACTCGGCACCGTCCCACGCGTTGCGGGAGAAGCGGCCCTGCTGCTCGCGCAGGATGCCTTCGGCGCGCGCGGCCTGCTGGGGGGTGAGGATGTTGAAGGGCGAGGGTGCTTTTGGTGCGATCGCCGGAGGTTCGAGACCGGCGGCGGCGAGGATCTGCTCCAGTTCGCCGGTGCCGATAACGGCGTCTACTTCGGGGATGTTCTTCTGGATTTCGTCGCGGTAGCGTTCGACGAGGCAGCCGGCCACGATGAGCTTGCGGGCGGTTCCGGCGGTCTTGTGC
>JBOGMA010000610.1:0-10770 GCA_050746465.1 Acidobacteriaceae bacterium | reverse complement strand
ACCGATAACTGGGACCGCGTCGTCGATTTTTTTCCCGGTAAACCCTATGTGGATCGAGGGATCAGCGGCCAGACCACTCCGCAGATGCTGGTGCGCTTCCAGCAGGACGTGGTACATCTGCACCCGGCCGTGGTCATCATTCTGGCCGGAACCAACGACATCGCTGGAAACACCGGCCCCTCCACTCCCGAGATGATTGAGGACAACTTCCGTTCCATGACCGCCATTGCCAAGGCCAACGGAATCAAAGTGGTGCTCGCCTCGATCACCCCGGCCTTTGCATATCCGTGGCGTCCGGGCGTGCATCCTGTCGATGAAATCCGCGCGCTGAATGCCTGGCTCAAGGACTTCTCCTCGCATGACGGAGACGTTTATCTCGACTACTACGACGCCATGGCCGACTCCGAAGGCGGAATGAAGCCGGGCCTGTCCTCAGACGGCGTCCATCCAACAGCAAAGGGATATTCGATCATGGCTCCGCTGGCGGAAAAGGCCATTGCCGAGGCGCTGAACGGAAGATAGAGCCCGCTGGATTTCAGCAGCGATTTTCCAAGGGCGCGGTATAGTATCCTGAAAACACGCGCCCGTAGCTCAGCTGGATAGAGCGAATGCCTCCGGAGCATTAGGTCGGGAGTTCGAATCTCTCCGGGCGCACCAGATTTTCTCCTGTTGTGAACGATGATTCGTCCGTTTCGTAGGCTTACCTCAGGCCGCCTCCGTGCGTCCTCGCATCTGCTTTCCTGGGCGGCGGTCATCGTCGCTGGAGTGCTATGCGCCAGCCACGGCGTGGCGCAAAAGGAAGCGCCGCCAGCATCTATTCATCCGACCCAACCCACCAGCACTCCGCAGATCGCTCCGCCCTATGATGTGGCCGCACGCAGTCAGGCAATTCTTGCCCACCTGAACGCGGTGGTTCGCTTCTACCGCAATGCGGAGTCGCCGATCCAGAAAGTCGGTGAGCCGAGCGATCTCTTCTACCGGAATCAGGTGGTGGCGCAGGCGACTCAGGCGGCAGGCTTCGCTTTCCAATCCGCAAAAATTGAAGTTGGGATTCTTGACCGATCCGCCCAGGCTCAGACGACGGGCCAAGCCGGCAGCCGCGCGCAGCGACTGCAACAGGCGCTGAACAGCGCACGGCAGCGAATCGCGGAACTGAAGGCTCGGGACACCGTACTGGACCGGCAAGTCGCCTCCGCGTCAGGAAAGAAACGGGCGCAACTCCAGCAGCAATTGGAGCAAGTGGACGGGGAGCTTGATCTACAGACGGAAATGGCGAACGCGCTGAGGCGCATCGCCTCGATGAGCGGAGGCGCCGGGAACGAAGGACTGGGCGAGCAGGTGGCGCAATTGCAACGCTCCGCTCCGGGCGTGGAGGCAAAGAAGGCTACAGTCGTTGCTCCGACGCTGGAAAACCTGAACCAAGCCCACAGCATGGGGGTTTTCAGTCAAGCCAGAATCGTGTTTTCTCTCCTGCGCACTATGCAGGACATCAGCAATCTGTCGGATGAGTCCAGTCATCTGCACGATCAGGCGACCGCCTTACGCGCTCCTCTGATTACTGCGCTGAAAAGCACCATCGCTCAAGGGCAGGCCGCGTCGCAAACTGCCGCATCCGCGCCTGCGACGGCCGGCCCTAAGGCGCAAAACCCTTCCAGTGCCGCGCCCTCGATTGGCGATACAGAAAAGAGGTTCAAAGACCTGGCTGCTACCTTCAGAGTGCTTTCGGGAGCGGCGGTTCCGCTAAGCCAGGAAATTCTGACTCTTGAGCAGACGCAGGCGACTCTGCAGGCCTGGAACACGGCTGTCGATCAGGAATACGACTCGCTTCTTCAGGCGCTGCTGCTGCGGGTATTGTTCATCGCCATCGCGCTGGGAATCATTTTGATTATCAGCGAACTCTGGCGGCGCGGAACCAGGCGTTATGTACGCGACTTACGCCGCCGCCGCCAGTTGCTGGTGTTGCGCCGCTTTATCACAGGGTTCATGGTGGGCGTGGTGCTGATCTTCGGCCTGGTCACTCAGTTCAGTTCGCTGGCGACCTTTGCCGGGCTCATTACCGCCGGCATTGCGGTCGGCCTGCAAACCGTGCTGCTTTCCATTGCGGCGTATTTCTTCATCGTGGGCCGTTATGGAATCAAAGCCGGCGACCGCATCTCGATTGCCGGTGTCACGGGAGACGTTGCGGAAGTTGGCCTGATGCGCTTCTATGTGATGGAAATGGCGGGTAGCGGCCCGGATCTGTATTCCACCGGGCGCATCGCCGTATTCTCAAACGCAGTGCTTTTCCAGGCGACCACGCCCCTCTACAAGCAAATGCCCGGAACCGAGTTCGCCTGGCATGAGCTGATCTTAAAGCTGGCGCCTGATGCTGACCACCGCCCTGTAGGCGATGTCGTCCTGAAGGCTGTCAAAGAGGTCTACGCAGGTTATCGCGAAAAGATTGAACAGCAGCACAAAAGGCTGGAGGCCTGGATGGACTCCGGACTCGAGGCGCCGGAGGTGCTCTCAAGCCTGCAATTGGCGGATAGCGGTCCGCAATTCAGCGTGAGGTTTCCGGTGATGATTCGCCATGCCCTGGAGGTGGACGCCGCCATCACGGACACCCTGCTGAAGGCAATCGCTGGAAATGAGCAGGTGAAAGCCGCGATCAGCGGGACTCCGGTCATCCGCGCGGTGGTTCGCCGGTAGGCGCTTTTGAAGTTCCGCTATCGTCCAGTCTGGTTGAGGCAGGATTGGCAGCCGGCGTAAACTGGCAGCAATCGAAGGACTTGAGCCGGTATGCTGCCTTTCTTGTCCGACAAACTGTTTCGGATTGGCGCGGCTGTGGTCATCATCGGCAGCGCCCCTCTCATTACCATTCTTGTGCTGGCTAAGATCGGCCTGTGGTCCGACCCGCATCCCAACCCGATTGGTCCGGGGTTGCTGGTCTTCGTGACCTTCTGGCCGGGAGTGATCCTGATGGCGGCTGGAATTTTCCGCTCCGCGATCCGGCGTCCAGGCAGATCGAAGTAGGACGGCCGCGCGGCAGCTTTTGACAGTCGCTCTACTTTCGCGCTTTCATGGGTTGTGTAGCTTTCCCTTCAAGGAGCCTGATCCATGCTGCGGAAATCCCTCTCTTTCAGAACCATCCCTCTCGCCTTTGCCCTCCTGCTTTTCGCATTCCTTCCGGCGGCGCAAGCCCAATGCAAGCCTCCGGCCAACCAGCATCCGGTCCTCAGCCCTGCCGCGCAAGCCAGCGTAACGCTGAACGGCAAGGACCTCACGGTCTACTACTGCGCTCCTTCCGCCCGTGGTCGCAAAGTCGTCGGCGCGCTGGTGCCTTATGGCAAGGTGTGGCGCACTGGAGCCAACACCTCCACCACGCTGAAAACCGACGCTGACCTGAAAATCGGCGGCCAGAACGTTCCCGCCGGAACCTACACCATCTACACGCTGCCTTCAGCAACCGTGTGGAAGCTCATCGTCAACAAGCAGGTGGGGCAGTGGGGTACGGTCTACAACCAACCGAAGGACCTCGCGCGAATCCCCATGAAGAAAGGCCCGGCCCCCGGTTCACCCGTCGAGACATTCAAGATCTACTTCGACCACACCAATGGCAACCACACGCAACTGCATCTGGAATGGGAAAGCACAGACGTTTATGTGCCGGTGACGGCGGTTAAGTAGACGCCGTTACCACTCCCCGGCCGGAGTACCGATCTCCACCGGATCATTCGGCCCGGGAGTCTTCCAGCGAAGCACCGACTTGCGCCAGCGCAGCACCGGCTTGCGCGCGGCCATCGTCTCGTCCAGCCGGGAAACGCGCGTCGAATGCGGCGCGCTCAATACTACTTCCGGACTCTCCTCCGCCTCGCGCGCGATCTGGCGCATGGCGTCGATGAACAGGTCCAGTTCTTCGCGCGACTCGCTCTCCGTCGGCTCAATCATCAGCGCGCCCGGAACAATCAGCGGGAACGACGTGGTGTAAGGGTGAAAACCATAGTCAATCAGCCGCTTGGCGATATCGCCTGTCTTCACCTTGTTCTTCGCCTGCCGCTTGTCACTGAAGACAACCTCGTGCATCGAAGCCGTCGGATACGGCAGTTCGTACACATCCTCCAGCTTCTTGCGGATGTAGTTGGCGTTCAGCACTGCGTCTTCCGTAGTCTGGCGCAGCCCATCGGGTCCGTTCGCCAGAATGTATGCCAGCGCGCGGACAAACATCCCGAAGTTGCCGTACAGCATGCGCACGCGGCCTACCGACTGCGGGCGATCATAGTTCCAGTGCAGCAGGCCATCAGGTCCCGTTGCGAGAACAGGAGCGGGCAGGAACCGCTCCAGAAAGCTTTTGCAGGCTACAGGGCCTGAGCCGGGGCCGCCTCCGCCATGCGGCGTTGAAAAAGTCTTGTGCAGGTTCAGGTGCATCACGTCCACGCCAAAGTCGCCGGGACGCGTCTTGCCCACCAGCGCGTTCATGTTCGCGCCGTCCATGTACAGAAGCGCGCCCTTCGCGTGCAGCACGTCGGCAATCTTGTGAATCTCGTTCTCAAAAACCCCAATGGTTGAGGGATTCGTGAGCATCATGGCCGCGGTATCTTCGTTCACGATTTCGGACAGCGCCGCTACATCCACCCCGCCCTGCTCATTCGATTTGAGATTGACGATCTGGTATCCGCAACTTGCTGCCGTGGCAGGGTTGGTTCCATGCGCCGAGTCGGGAATCAGAATCGTCTTGCGCGGATTACCCTTCGACTCGTGGTAGGCGCGCGCCAGCAGGATCCCCGTAAACTCGCCGTGCGCCCCAGCCGCCGGCTGCAGCGTAATTGCGTCCATCCCGGTGATTTCCAGCAGGCAATCCTGCAGCAGCTTGACGATTTCAAGCGAGCCCTGCGAGAGCGCCTCCGGCTGATATGGGTGCGCCTCAGCGATCCCTTCCAGCCGCGAGACAAATTCATTCACCCGCGGGTTGTACTTCATCGTGCAACTGCCCAGTGGATACATGCCGAGATCAATGGCGTAGTTCCAGGTGGAGAGGCGCGTGAAGTGGCGGATGATCTCGATCTCGCTCAACTCGGGCAGAGTGGGCTCGTCCTCGCGCACTGCGTCGCCGAGCAGCGCAGCAGGGTCGGCCTCCGGAACATCCAGCGGAGCGAGCTTATAGCCCTTTTTGCCGGGAGCCGATTTCTCGAAGCTCAGTGCCTCGTTCTGCGTGAGGTGCGCCGTAACTTTGCGGGTTGTGCCGGTGAATGCCATCTTCTATTTTGTTTCTTCTCTATCTTCTGTGGGTGAAACCTCGTCTTATCTTGCCGTCGCGGCAACCGGCGTGCTCGCAAGCACCCCTGCCGCCGCATCAATCTGATCCTTGGTCGTCAATTCCGTCGCGCACCACAGGCTTGCGTTGCCCAACTCCGGATACCACTTCTTCAAAGGCAGCCCGCCAATAATCTTCTTCTCCAGCAGCCGCGCGTTGAGCTGCTTCGGAGGCTCCTCCGTCTGCAACACGAATTCGTGAAATCGCGGCGAGCCGGCGAACAGGACCGTGCCATGGTTGCCCAGCGTGTCGGCAGCGTATTTCGCTTTCGACAAATTCTGGAGCGCGAGTTCGCGGACACCTTGCTTGCCATAAACCGTCAGGAACACCGTCGCCATCAGCGCCACCAGCGCCTGGTTGGTGCAGATGTTCGAAGTCGCCTTCTCGCGCCGAATATGCTGCTCGCGGGTCGAGAGCGTGAGGACGAAACCGCGGTGCCCCTTCGTGTCCGTTGTCTCGCCCACTAAACGTCCCGGCATTTGCCGCAGATACCGTTCCTTCGCTGCGAGAACACCGCAGTAGGGACCTCCGTAGCTCAGCGCGACTCCAAACGACTGCGCTTCCATCGAAACAATATCGGCCTCGACCGGAGGCCGCACGATGCCCAGCGAGACCGCTTCGGCAATCGAGACAACGAGCAGCGCCTCTTTCTTATGCACAATCTCGGCAATGGCCGGAATATCTTCGATAACCCCGAAGAAATTCGGCGACTGCACCAGCACGCAGGCAGTCTCTTCCGTTACCGCCTGTTCCAGCGCGACCAGATCAATGCGACCGTCCGGCCCATATCCAATTTCGCTTGCCTCATGGCCCTGGTGTTGCGCGTAGGTGTGCATCACTTCGCGATATTCAGGATGCGCCGTGCGCGCCACCAGCACGCCGTCGCGCCCGGTGATGCGGACCGCCATCATCACGGCCTCGGCCGCTCCGGTTGAGCCGTCGTACATGGAAGCGTTGGCGATATCCATCCCGGTAAGCTCGCAGATCATCGTCTGGAACTCGAAAATCGCCTGCAGCGTCCCCTGCGTGATCTCGGCCTGGTAAGGCGTATAAGACGTGAGAAACTCGCCGCGCTGAACAATGGAATCGATGACCACCGGCCTGTAATGCCGGTAGGCTCCTGCCCCTAGAAAACTCGCGTATCCATTGGCGTTTTTCTGCGCGGCTGCCTTGAAGTGCTCTACGATTTCCGACTCGCCCATCTGGCGCGGAACATCCAAATCGTGGGCCAGCCGATACTCCTGCGGAATCGCGGAGAACAGGTCGTCTATAGAAGCAACGCCAATGTCGCCGAGCATGGCCGCTCGTTCGGCGTCAGCCTTGGGCAAATAACGCATCGGGCTCTACTTTCCGCCCTCTTCGGCGATAAAGCTCTCGTAATCCGCAGCCGAAAGAAGCGAACTAAGCTCGCCCGGATCGCTCAACTCGACTTTAAGAATCCATGCCGAATGAGGCTCCGTGTTGAGCTTTTCCGGAGCATCCTTGAGCGCTTCGTTCACTTCCTTAACGGTTCCGCTCACCGGTGAGTAGAGATCGGAGACGGCCTTCACCGATTCGACGCTGCCGAAGACCTCACCCTTCTTCACCGCATCGCCGATTTTCGGAGCATCGACGAAAACTATGTCACCGAGCGAGTTCTGCGCGTAATCGGTAATGCCCACTGTACCGAGGTTCCCTGCCGCTTCGATCCATTCGTGCTCACGCGTGTATTTGTAACTTTCCGGATATGCCATTCGCTTCTTCCTCTTTAACTCGTCTTCCTCGGCCTGCGGTAAAACGGCGTTGGAATAATCTTTACTTTCACCGCATTCCCGCGAATCTCAACGGCCAGCTCTGTATCGACCTGCGCGACTTCAACCGGCACATAAGCCAGCGCGATGTTCTTTTTCAGGAAAGGCGCAGGCGAGCCACTGGTGACATAGCCGATTTTTTCTCCACGGGCATTCAAGACCGCGTAACCATCGCGGGCAATGCCGCGCTCAATAACCTCAAGCCCCACCAGCTTCCGCCTTGGCCCGCCTTCGGCCCGGACTCTCTTCAGCGCCTCAGACCCAACAAAGTCACTTTTATCGAGATGGACGAACCGGTCAAGCCGCGCCTCAAAAGGATTGATCGCCTCCGATATTTCGTGCCCGTAAAGCGACATGGCCCCTTCCAGCCTCAGCGTATTCCGGGCCCCCAGTCCGCAGGGCACAATCCCGAACTCTTTTCCCGCTTCCAGTACTTCGTTCCACACGCGCTCACTGGTCGGAACATCCGAGGGAACATAAATCTCGAATCCATCCTCGCCCGTATATCCGGTGCGCGCCACCAGCGTGTTGGCAAGCCCGCAAACCGTCCCCCATTTGAACCAGTAGGGTTTGATTCCGGCCAGATCAACATTGGTCAATTTCGCCAGCGTCTCCGCCGCGCGCGGACCCTGAATGGCAAGCTGCGTGTAGTAATCGCTGTAATTTGCGACGTGGCAGTGGAAGCGCTTGGCGTTCTGCCTGATCCACTCAAAATCTTTCTCGCGCGTGCCTGCGTTGATCACGATCAGGTAATCGTTCTGACCCAGCTTGTGAACAATCACATCGTCCACAATCGTCCCCTGCGGGTACAGCATCGCCGAGTATTGCGCCTGCCCAATCTCCAGCTTCGCCGCATCGTTCATCGAGATATGCTGCACTGCCTCGAACGCCTCCGGGCCGCGCAGTTGGATATCTCCCATGTGGCTCACGTCGAATACCCCAACCGCTGTGCGGACCGCCATGTGTTCGGCGATCAGCCCCGAGTATTCGACCGGCATCTCCCATCCGCCAAAATCCACCATCTTTGCGCCCATGCGGCGATGCATGGCGTAAAGAGGGGTCTGTCGGAGAGCAGAAGGCGCAGAACTGGACAAAGCGAGCCCTTCCCAAAGAAAAGTCTGGAACTTTTTACGTTATCACGGCTGCTGGTCGCAAGGGCACATGCGCTCCCCACAATCCAGCGCTCAGAGCGCCTGCAACCCAGGACTCGTATCAGGGCGCAGCTTCAGCAGTCCCGAACAGACCTTGCGATCAGCACGGGCTGGTAGCCCCTGCGCGATACATTTGGCCACCAATACAAATTTTGTTCTGCTTTCTCTACTTTTTCGCCGCTGCAAGTGATTGATTCCTCAACATTCAGGTTTGTACCGGTGGAAAACCCTCTGCTTTCTCTGCTCAAAACCTGCACCGCATCCGTCTCTAGATAGATAACTAAATCCGGCGTCCAAAGCTGCTTTAAGGGCGCATCCCCCTCCGGAGTTCCTTAAAATTGGCTTATGGCTTCACCTCGTTTGTTTCCGTCGCGCCTGTTTCCGTTGTCTCTTGCTGTTCTGTTTCTGTGCGCTTCCGTACCGGGAGCTTTTGGCGACTCCGCCACCTTTGACCTCAACGGGCCTCGCGTGGAGGTCACGGTAACCCGCGCCGGCAAGACGCTGCCCATCACCGAGGTTCCCAACCTCGTCGCCGGCGACAAACTCTGGATCCATCCCGATTTCCCCGAAGCGCAGGCCGCGCACTATCTGCTCGTCGCGGCATTCCTGCGCGGAGCCACAAATCCTCCTCCAAAGAAGTGGTTCTACAAGGGCGAAACCTGGGACAAGAAGTTCATTGACGATGGCATGACCATTACCGTCCCCGACGGAGCGCAGCAGGTGCTGCTGTTTCTCGCCCCGGACACGAGTGGCGGGTTCAAAACGCTGGAAGGCGCGGTCCGAGGTCAGCCCGGAGCATTCGTACGGGCATCGCAGGACCTGAATCAGGCCAGCCTCGACCGTTCGCGGCTGGACAAGTACCTGAGCGCCGTGCGGCTCATCAATCACACCCATCCCGAAGAGTTGAAGAAAGCTTCTCCGCTGCTGGCGCGCAGCCTCGACATCAAAATCGATCCGGGCTGCCTCAGTATGGACGTGGACCTGATCGCCCCCTGCCTCACGGAAAAGCAGAACAACCTCATTCTGAACGATGGCCACAGCCGCTCCATTGTGGAAGCGCTGACCACCGGGCCTACCGGCGATCTGGCCATGCAGGCCAGCTATACCCCGCAGGCCAGCTATGGCTACTACAGTCCATACATCTCCTCCGTGATGGACATCGCGCGCATCATGGAATCCTTCCGCACCGCCGCCTACCAGTACATTCCCGCGCTGGCTGTACAGACCGGCGAATCACTGGACCTCAAGCTGAACACGCCACCATCGTTTCACAACCCCAAATCCGTATTAGTCATCGCCCTGCCAGCGGTCGAGGGCGCGCAGCCTCCGCCTCTGCACCCCGTCGACGAAAAGCAGGTCTATTGCGCTCAGGACGAGACGCTGGCCCTCCCCGTCGAAGGCGCTCCTCTGGTCTTTTCCACCCGCTACGCACGCAACCTCACGCTGCACCTTCAAGCTGCGAAGGGAAAAAGCATGAACCTGCCGCTCACTCCCAGCGCGGTGAAGGGCGGCCTCACCGTGGACACCAAACCGCTCGAAGGAACCGTAATCGGCAGTGATGTAAAGGCCTCCATACGCGGCTATTGGGGATTCACTCCATTTACCGGCCCAGAAGTGCGGCTGCAAGGCGCGCACAAGCAGACCTGGAGAATTGCCGAGGCGGACGAGAACTCGCTGGTCGTGGGCCGCGAAGACACGCTGCACCTGGTTGCTGATGACGCAAGCTGCGTCGACGGAATCGAGTTCCGGAACGCCGACGGCAAAGACATCAAGGCGAAGTGGAAGCTCGTCAAGCCGAACCAGGTCGAGGTCACGCTTCCCCTCAAGGACGCAGAGCCCGGCTCGATGGTGCTGATGGTCAAGCAGGCGGGCCTCTCCAAGCCGCAGGATGTTCAGGTCCACACCTACGCCGAAGTCGCGCATCTCACCGGCTTCATCCTGCACGCTGGCGATCACGAGGGAACCCTGAAAGGCACGCGCCTGAAGGAGATTGCCAGTCTGAAAATGAAGGGCATCGAGTTCAAACCGGCAAAAACGGCAACAACGCAGACCACGGATGATCTGCTCATGGATGCCGCCAACTCCAAGGCCGCCAGCGCCCTCAAAGCCGGGCAGATTCTGGATGCGGTGGCTACCCTTCGAGACGGTCGCACCGCGCATGTCACGGCCACCATCGACCAAGCTCGGCCCAGCGCCATTCTGATCAGCAAATTCGTGCAGGAAGACAGCGGATCCGGCGACACAGCCGCAAAGAGCAACATCCAGATCGCCAATCCCGACGAACTGCCGCAAAACGCTGTGCTGATGTTTTCACTCAAGGCCGAGACGCCCGAAAAGTTTTCACGCGCGGAAAAGATCGAGGTCGCAACCGCAGACGGTTCCTACTCCACCATGCTCACGCTGGCCAACGGACTAACATTGCAGGACCGGCACACGGTGGTTGCAAAATTGGACCCGGCAAAAGCCTTTGGAACATCGGCATTCGGCCCGCTCCACTTCCGCGTTGTGACGGACAACGGTGTATCCGGCGACTGGCAGC
>JBOGMA010000609.1:0-3701 GCA_050746465.1 Acidobacteriaceae bacterium | reverse complement strand
CACCCACACTGCCCGACCACTCAACCCTCCGCCAATGTCAGGAGATTCTCGACCGTTTCCGCCTCCTCGACAAGTTCCCCCAGGCGGTGCGCCAGTACTTTCGCAGCCTCGATCTCAGCGCCACCGCATCGCCCGAGCCTCAGACGATCGAGCAGTCTCAGTTCGACATCCTGCTCTCGAACCAGGACCTCGTGAACGCCGCCCGCGATCACGCCGAGTCTCTCGGCTACAACACCGTCATCGACAATACCTGTGATGACTGGGGCTACCGCGAAGCCTCCGCCTACCTGCTCCGACGCTTCCGAGAACTCCGCCGCGAGCTTCCCCGCCTCTGCCTGCTTTCAAGCGGTGAGGTCACGGTTAAGCTCGACGGCCCTTCAGGTTGCGGAGGCCGCAACCAGCACTTCGCCCTCGCTTCTGCTTTTGAACTGGAGAAGAATCCGGACGACTCAGTAGCCGTCCTCAGCGCCGGCTCCGACGGCATCGACGGCAACAGCCAAGCCGCCGGAGCCATCGTAGACCCGACCACCGTCGCCCGAGCGCGTGCCCGCAACTTCGATCCCGAAGCCATCTTGGCCCGTTACGATACCTGCACGCTCTTCACCGCCCTCGGCGACACCATCGTCACCGGCCCCGCCGGAAACAACCTCCGCGATCTCCGCGTCCTGCTATCATGCTGAACGGGAACCGTCCTGACTCCCAGCGCATATGATCCTGCGGACACTGAGATGATCAGCTTCATTGAACATTGGATTGGTTATCTGTGGCTGGCCTTCATCGTAATCTGGTGGTCAGCAGCTTTCGCCTCAAAGCGCAGTGTGCAGCGGCAGGGCGGAGGCTCGCGCCTGCTTCAGTCTGTCATTGTGCTCATTGGCCTGGTGTTCCTCTTCAGCCTTGATCACGCATTCACCGGCGGATGGCCGATACGGAATGTGGTTCCGCGCACCACCGACTGGATGCTGGCCGGTGCGGCGCTCACCGTGGCGGGCATGTTGTTCGCCGTGTGGGCGCGCGTCGTTCTCGGCTCCAACTGGAGCGGCTGGGGCACCATTAAACAGGACCATGAACTGATCCTGCGTGGTCCATACGCCTTCGTGCGGCACCCCATTTACACCGGAGGGCTTGCGGCGCTGCTGGGCACGGCTGTGGTTTATGGGGCGGCGCGATGCTTTGTTGGACTGCTGATCTGCGCCTTCGGATTTTGGCTCAAGTCTCAGACGGAAGAACAGTTCATGATTCAGCAGTTCGGCGAACAATACGTGCGCTACCGGAAGCGGGTGCGCGCGCTGGTTCCCTTCGTGCTGTAGCTGCTCGCCCTGCGGACGATCAGCGTGCTGCCATCCGTTCGGCATGCAACTGCTGCAGCGGAGCCACGTTCGTCTGTGCTTCCTGCAACGAGGCAATTCCTTCGGCCGCCGCCCGCGCTGCGGCAATCGTCGTAATCGTCGGAATCCGCGCCAACACAGCGGCCCGCCGAATCGCCTTCTCATCAAAGAATGGATCCTGCCCGTGCGGCGTGTTGATGATCAACTGAATCCGCTCGCCCTTGATCAAATCCACCACGTTCGGGCGGCCTTCCTTGACCTTGTACACGCGCTCTACAACCATCCCCGCCTGCTCCAGCTTATTGGCTGTGCCCTCGGTGGCGACAATGCTGAACCCTAGCTCCACATACTGCCGCGCCAATTCCACCAGATGCGCCTTGTCGCGATCATTCACGCTGAAGAACACCGTCCCCTTCAGCGGCAGCCGCTGTCCGGCAGATACTTGAGCCTTGGCAAACGCTTCGCCAAAATTATCGGCGACGCCCATCACTTCACCCGTAGACTTCATCTCCGGCCCGAGCACCGTATCAACTCCCGGGAACTTGCCCCACGGAAAGACCGGCGATTTAACGAAGAAGTGCGCGCCAGTTTCAAGATCGCGCCCCGAAGCCACCTGCTCCGGAAGCAGTTCGCGCAATGTACGCTCCGTCATCAGCCGCGACGCAATCTTCGCCAGCGGCACGCCAGTCGCCTTCGAAACATAAGGAACTGTCCGCGAAGCCCGCGGATTGACTTCGATCACAAACACTTTGTCCGGCTGGCCATTCCTCCGCTGAATAGCAAACTGCAAATTCACCAGCCCAACCACGTTAAGCGCCAGCGCCAGCTTGCGCGTATAAGTGCGAAGGGTATCGAGCGTAACGGGGGCAAGATCAACCGCCGGCAGCACGCAGGACGAGTCGCCCGAGTGAATACCAGCCTCTTCAATGTGCTGCATGATCCCGGCGATCACCACGTCCTTCGTATCGCACAGCGCATCCACATCCACTTCCACCGCGTCTTCGAGGAAATGATCCACCAGGATCGGCCGCTCCTGCGAATACTCCACCGCCTCCTTCATATAGCGGCTCACAGCATCGCTGTCATATGCGATCACCATGGCGCGACCACCCAGCACATACGAAGGCCGCACCAGCACTGGATATCCAATCCGCTCAGCACCAGCCAGGGCTTCTTCAACGCTCGTCGCAATCGCGCCCGGGGGCTGCGGAATCTGCAAGTCCTCCAACAATTTCCCAAACCGCTTGCGGTCCTCTGCCAGGTCGATTGACTCAGGCGAAGTTCCGATAATCGGCACGCCAGCCGCTTTCAGCCGTAGCGCCAGATTCAGCGGCGTCTGCCCGCCGAACTGCACGATCATGCCGATCTCCGCCCCGCTGGTCGCCTCGTGCTCATAAACCGCAAGCACGTCCTCCAGCGTCAGCGGCTCAAAGTACAGCCGGTCGCTGGTGTCATAGTCGGTCGAGACGGTTTCAGGATTGCAATTCACCATGATCGTCTCGTAACCGTCGTCCTTCAGCGCGAACGACGCGTGGCAGCAGCAGTAATCAAACTCAATTCCCTGCCCGATCCGGTTCGGCCCGCTACCCAGAATAATGATCTTGCGCTTCGACGTAGGCGCGGCCTCGTCCTCTTCGTCGTATGTCGAGTAGAGATAAGGAGTAAGACTCTCAAACTCCGCCGCGCATGTATCCACCAGCTTGTATACCGGCTTAATCCCATGCCTGTGCCGTAGTTCCCGAACCTCGGCCACACCCTCGTTCGTTGCCTTGCCCCACACTTCAGCAATGCGCTCGTCCGATACACCCTGCCGCTTCGCCTTGCGCAGCAACTCCGGAGAAAGACTCTCCGCATCCTGCTCGCCGACTTTCGCAATCGTGTCCGTGATCTCCTTAATCTGGTAAAGGAACCACGGGTCCATCGCCGTCATCCGCGCCACTTCGCGCACCGAAAGCCCCTGTCGGAACGCAAACCGGATATAACTCAGCCGCTCCGGCTGCGGAGTCACCAGCCGCTGCGTCAACCGCCTCGGCTCCAGCATCTCGGAGCCAATCTTCTTGCCGGTTTCGAGCGAGCGCAGCGCCTTCATCAGCGATTCCTTGAAGGTCCGCCCAATCGCCATCACCTCGCCCACTGATTTCATCTGCGGCACCAGGTTTTCATCCGCGCCCGGAAACTTCTCAAACTGCCACTTCGGAATCTTCGTGACCACGTAATCGATGGTCGGTTCAAAGCACGCCGGCGTCATCTTTGTAATGTCGTTTGGAATCTCGTCCAGCGTGTAGCCCACCGCCAGCTTGGCCGCGATCTTCGCAATCGGAAACCCGGTCGCCTTCGAAGCCAGCGCCGACGACCTCGACACGCGCGGGTTCATCT
>JBOGMA010000608.1:0-9776 GCA_050746465.1 Acidobacteriaceae bacterium | reverse complement strand
GGCATTTGTGTCCGAAAGGCGCGAACACGTTTCAGTTGCATACTCATCCTAACCGCCTGAAGAAGGTGAAATACCGCAGGCCATTTGGAACAGACTGGGAAGAACTGGAACTGGATGAGGCGATGCGAATGATCGCCCACCGGGTGTGGGAGTCGCGGGAGCGGACCTTCCAGGAAACCGAGGAAGGCCAATCGTTGATGCAGACCAAAGCGATTGCGCATCTGGGCGGGGCGACGCTGGACAACGAAGAGAATTATCTGATCAAGAAGCTTTTCTGTGGAGGTTTGGGCATGGTTTGCATCAGCAACCAGGCCCGTATTTGACACAGCTCCACGGTGCCCGGTCTGGGCACGTCATACGGACGCGGCGGCGCCACGACGGCGCAACAGTCACTAGCTGATTCCGACGTCATCATGATTATGGGTTCGTCGATGGCGGAGCAGCACCCGGTGGGCTTCCAGTGGGTGGTCGAGGCGCGGGAGCGTGGCTGCAAAGTGATCCATGTGGACCCGCGATTTACGCGGACCTCGGCCATGGCGGACATCTGGGTTCCGCTGCGGGCGGGGAGCGACATTCTGTTTCTCGGCGGGCTGATCCACTACATCCTCGAAAACGACAAGTGGTTCCACGAATATGTGCTGCATTACACGAATGCCTCGACGATTCTGCGCGAGGATTATGTGGACGCCGAGGACAACGGTGGGATTTTTTCAGGCTGGGATGCGGAGAAGAAGCAGTACGACCCCAGGACGTGGCTGTATGAGGAAGCACCGGTAAAGGAGAGGGAGGAGCATCCGGGGCATCATCCGGCGGCCGGTGGTCATGCGAAAGACCGGGGTGGCGAAGCAGGTAACGTCCATGTGTACCACACGGATGAGACGCTGCAGCATCCGCGATGCGTGTTCCAGGTGCTGAAGCGGCATTTTGCGCGATATACGCCGGAGTTTGTGGAGCAGCAATGCGGAGTTCCGCAGAAGGTGTTTTTGGAAGTGGCGGAGGCGCTGACGGCGGCATCGGGGCCGGAGAAGACGGGCTGCATCTGCTATGCGGTGGGATGGACGCAGCACTCGACAGGCGTGCAGATGATTCGGGCGGCGGCGATTTTGCAATTGCTGCTGGGAAACATTGGGCGGCCGGGCGGCGGGATTCTGGCGCTGCGCGGGCATGCTTCGATTCAGGGCTCGACGGATATTCCGACGCTGTACGACATTCTTCCCGGATATTTGCCGATGCCGTTTTTTGAGGACGACTCGAAATCGCTCGAGAAGTACATCAAGAAGCACTCGTCGTCGGCGGGGCTGTGGGGGAAGTTTGATCACTATGCTGTGAGTTTGCTGAAGGCGTGGTATGGCACCGCGGCGACGAAGAAGAATGAGTGGGGATTCCAGTGGCTGCCGCGTGTGACGGGCGACCACTCGGAACTTGGATATTGGCTGGACATGGCGGACGGCAAGGTGGAAGGGCTGTTTGTTATGGGGCAGAATCCGGCGGTGGGCGCGCCGAATGGACGGCTGCAACGGAAGGCGATGGCGAAGCTGAAGTGGTTGGTCGTTCGCGATCTGGTGGAAACGGAGACAGCTAGCTTCTGGAAAGATTCACCCGAGGTGCTGCGGGGCGAATTGAAGCCGGAGGAGATTACGACGGAAATTTTTCTGATGCCGGCGGCGGGTCAGGCGGAGAAGAGTGGAAGTTTTACGAACACGCAGCGGCTGTTGCAGTGGCACAACAAGGCAGTGGAACCGCCGGGAGATGCGAAGAGCGAGACGTGGTTCATGTACTATCTGGGCCGGTTGCTGAAAGAGAAGGGTGAAGCGTCTCCGGAGCCGAAGAACGAGGGTTTAAACGCGTTGACCTGGGAACTGCCGTTGATTGACGGCACGGATGAGCCTGATCCCGAGGCAGTGCTGGCGGAGATCAACGGATTCAAGTGGAGGAGCCGCAAGCTGCTCAGCAGCTTTGATGAATTGAAGGCCGACGGCTCGACGGCGTGCGGCTGCTGGATTTACTCGGGAGTGATGCCGGAGAAGGGCAAGAACAAAGCGAATATTCGCGAGCCGAAGGACCCGCTTGGTCATGGTTGGGGATTTGCCTGGCCGAAGGATGTTCGCATTCTTTACAACCGCAGTTCGGCGCGGCCGGACGGGTCGCCATGGAGCGAGCGCAAGAAACTGGTGTGGTGGGATGAGGAGAAACAGGAGTGGGGCGGGAAGGATATAGGCGACTTCAAGAAAGACATGCCGCCGGATCACAAAGGCAATGCGGAGAAGGGAGGAGTGGAGGCGCTGGATGGAGACCAGCCCTTTATTCTGCATCCTGACGGGCGCGGGTGGCTGTTTGTGAGCAGCGGATTGAAGGATGGACCTTTGCCCACGCACTTTGAGCCGCTGGAGTCGCTGGTTCCGAATGCGCTGTATCCAATGCAGGGGGAGAATCCTCCGGCGGACAAGAAAGAGCGACCTGATAATCCGTATGCTAAGTCGCCGGATGATCCGCGCTTTCCTTATGTGCTGACCACGTACCGGTTGACGGAGCATCATACCGCTGGCGGAATGTCCCGCGGGCTGAGTCATCTGGCGGAGTTGCAGCCGGAGTTGTTTGCTGAAATTTCTCCGGAACTGGCAGAAGCACGAGGAGTGACGCATGGTGATTGGGTCACGATCGTTACGCCTCGCGGATTGATTTCTGCAAAAGCACATGTGACGCCACGGATGGTGTCTCTCGTGATTGGTGGAAGAACGGTGCATCAGGTGGGGCTTCCTTACCACTGGGGATGGAAGGGCCTGGTAACGGGGGACGTGGCGAATGATCTGCTGGCCATTTCCGAGGAGCCGAATGTGCGGATTTTTGAGTCGAAGGCGTCGGTGTGCAACATCATGCCCGGCCAGCGGGCTGAAGAAGACGCATTCCTGGAGCAGATGAGGAGCTTCACGGAGGAGGCAATATGAGCGTCACGATGGGCAACACCGGCATTGAGCCCGGTGAAGTTACCGGCTTCCTGACCGATTCGACGCTCTGCATTGGCTGCAAAGCGTGTGAAGTTGCGTGCAAGGAATGGAACGGAATTGATGCGGACGGGATGACCCTTTCGGGGTTTTCGTATGACAACACGCTGGCACTGGGGCACTCGACGTGGCGGCACGTGAAATTTGTGGAGGGCACGCCGGAGCCGGGAGTTGGTGGAAATTCACCGGAGCATGTTTCGTGGGAATTTTCTTCCGACGTGTGCAAGCACTGCGAGGTGGCGGGATGCCTGGAAGCGTGTCCGACGGGCGCGCTGGTTCGGACGGAATTTGGAGGAGTTTATTTACAGCCCGACATTTGCAATGGCTGCTCGTATTGCGTGGTAGCGTGCCCGTTCGGAGTGGTGCAGAAGAACGAGCAGGACGGGCGGGCGTTCAAGTGCACGTTCTGCACAGATCGGCAGAAGGCGCAGTTGGAGCCTGCGTGCGCGAAGGCTTGCCCGACTGAGTCGATCAAGTTCGGAAGGCTTTCCGATCTGCGGGAGGAGGCGCAGCACCGCCTGGAGACGCTGCATGAGCGTGGAATGGCCGATGCGCAAATTTATGATCCGCAGCATACGAGCATGAAGGGAACGCACTCGATTTTTCTGATTCGAGGTGAGCCGCAGACTTACAATTTACCACCGAATCCTGAGGTTCCGACGGTGTATTTGAAGGAGGGCTGGAGGTCGGCATTTGTGCAGGGGGCGGCGTTAGTGGCGGGAGTTGCGGTTTCCTTTTTGCTGGCGCGCGGGAATGGAGTGGGGCGATGAGCGCGGCGGACTCGGAAATGCGGCTGGAGGCGATTCGGCGCGAGGCGGAAGAAAAGGGCAGGGTGGACTTGCCGGGTATTCGGCCAGCGGGAGCGCCGATGCCCATTGCGTCGCCGGAGACTGGTTACTACGGGCAGCATTTGCTGAAGGAGCCGAAGTGGACACAGTTGATTCCATTTTATTTTTTTGTGGGCGGAGCTTCCGGGTGTCTTGGCGTGATCGGGTCTCTAGCGGACCTTACCGGAAAAGAAAAGGCGCTGGCGCGCACGGCGCGGTGGATGTCGCTCAGCGGCGCGATGGTTTCAGGCGCTCTGCTTGTCGCTGATCTGGGGCGTCCCGCACGTTTTATGAACATGCTGCGAGTGTTCAAGCCGCAGAGCCCAATGTCGATGGGGTCGTGGATTTTTGCTGGATTTTCAGCGTCGGCTTCCATGGTGTCGTTTGCGGATGTGCTGAGCGCGGTTGGACGCGACGGATTCTTTGCTCGAGTGATCAGCGCATTAGGACGAGCCGGTTCGATTCTGTTTGGTGCGTTGTTCCATAACTACACGGGCGTATTGCTGGGAGTTACGGCAATTCCGGTCTGGAACCGCCATGTTCGTGCGCTGCCGAGAGAGTTTGGGATGTCTGGACTGCAATCTGCGGTGGGGTTGCTGGAAGTGGCGGGATATGAAGACCGGACCTCTTTGAATGTACTGGGATTGTTGAGCGCGGGTGTCGAGTCGGTGGAATTCACGAAGGGAATGAGAACCAACGACGAGGTGGTGAAGCCGTTGAAGCACGGACGCAGCGGGATGCTTACGATGGCGGGGGCGGTGCTTTCCGGACCAGTTCCAATTGCTCTGCGGGTGGCGTCGATGTTCGCGGGCGAGAAGAGCGGGAAGTCGCTGCGCAGGATGGCGGCATGGTCCGGGATTCTGGGTTCCATCTTCCTGCGTTATGGATGGGTGCAGGCCGGGACGGTCTCCGCGCGCGACTGGAGATTGCCGCTGGAGATCGAGAGATAGCGGGTTCTGATTACTGCAAAGTGTAAAGGTAAGCGGCCGCATCGCGGGCCTGTTGCTCGGTCAGGCCGAGATCAGGCATAGCGGTTTTGGGCTTCATCTGTTCCGGGGTCCTGATCCATTGAACGAGATAGTTGGGTTCGTTCGGAAAATTTCCAGCAATGATGCTTCTGCGGGCGATGAAGTTGAGCGGTGGACCCACGACTCCGTTTGCGTCGTGGATTCCGGGAATCGTGTGACACTTGCCGCAATTGAACTGAGCAATGACCTGCTGTCCGCGTTGCGCGGAACCTCCCGTGGCGACGGTGTAACCAGGAATGTTCTGACCGTCATGGCATCCGGATAACAAGCCGGTTGTGACACAAAAGACGACTCCGCACTGCCAAAGAGATATGCGCATGCTGGCGTTTCCTTTCCTAAGGCATCCGCTAACAAGAGATGCGAGAAAAAGGTTGGGCGGAAGTTTGGGCAGTTTTTGACACGCTGAAAGAATTTGATTTGTTGAGTGGGCGCGTGATTGTAGAAGCATCCTGAAAAGTAATTGGAATCATCACACGGTTTTGCAACCGGCCTATGTTCAATGTCATTGCGATTGACACTTTGTGTCTTGATTCTGATGCCGCTCACCTCAGGGGTTGCTCTCTGCCAACAGCCTGAAGACGGCGCCGCGGAAGGAGCGGCGATATTTTCGCAGCACTGTGCCGTCTGCCATGGCGACTACGGCCAAGGCATAAGCTCAATGATTTCAATTGCCGGGCCTTCGCTGCAGGCGGAACACAATCGCGGAATGGTAATGATGGCTGTCGAGACCGGCCCGAGCCACATGCCAAGTTTCGCAAAAATTCTAACCGTTCAGGAAATACGTTCCGTCGCTTACTACGTGACGCAGCAACTTGCGGTGATCCCTCTTAAGGGCGGCAATGTGGCTGAAGGCGGAATTTTGTTCCGGAAAAATTGTGCGGAGTGCCATCGAACCGCTGTGCGCGGAGGTGCGCTGGCCTACGCAGGCATCAACGCGCCCGCTCTGGTTGGAAAATCGCCAGCGCTTGTTGCGGGTGCGGTTCGCTGGGGACCAGGGCCGATGCCGCCGTTTCCAAAGGCGGTGCTGAATGATGAGCAGTTGGCCTCAATTGTGAAATACGTCACGTTCGCGCAAAATCCGCCCAGCCCCGGAGGAACCCCACTGAACTTCTATGGGCCGGTGGCTGAAGGGTTCGTGGGCTGGGTGGGGGTTCTGGTGCTGGTTCTTTTCACGATGTGGATTGAACGAGGGGGCAGGGGATGAAGGAAGGCGAGGACGAAGGCGCCCGAAAAGGTGCATGGATGCTGGCTGGATTGCTGGTCGCCTGGAGAATGATAAGCAAAAAACCTGCGAAAGCACGGGGCGCCGCGAGCGCCGCAGCGGCAGCCGGAAATGCAGAAGAAGCAAAAGGCCGCGATAAGGACAGGACGATTGAGCGCGTGACTCCCGGCCGTGAACGCTGGGGCACAATGCTGGTGACACTCGGACTGCTGGTGGGCGTTGCGGGCGGAGTGGGATTTCTTTTCATTTATTGGACAGACGGCAGCAACATGCTGCTGGGCGGCAACCTGGCGCTCTGCTTTTTGGGATTTGGAACCGCACTGGTGTTCTGGTCGCATTTGCTGATGCGGCACGAGGAGGCGACAGACCCACGCGAGGAATTGCCATCGCCGGAACCGGAGCGTGAAAAGGCAGAGGAGTCTTTCGACTTAGGAGCCCAGGACATCAAGCGCCGAAAGCTACTGAAGGTGCTGGTTGCAGCAGGCGTGGGAATGTTCGCGGCGATGTTTGTCTCGCTGTTGCGCTCGTTCGGGAAAGCGCCGAACGATGAACTTTTCGAGATTGTGTGGAAGAAGGGACAGCGGCTGATGACGCTGGACGGTCAACCGGTGAATGTGAAAACGCTGCCCACGGGCAGCTCCATTACGGTTTTTCCGGAAGGAAGCGTGGGAGACGAGCGGGCGCAGACGGTTCTGATCCACGTCAACGAGCAGCTGTTGCGATTGCCCGAGGGGCGCGCGCAATGGGCTCCCAAGGGCTACGTTGCCTACTCGCGAGTGTGCACCCACGCGGGATGTCCGGTGGGCTTGTTTGAATCGAAACAGAACCTGCTGCTGTGCCCGTGTCATCAATCGACTTTTGATGTGCTGCGAGGGGCACAGCCGACAGGCGGTCCGGCGGCGAGGCCACTGCCGCAGCTTCCCCTGTATGCCGATGGTGATGGAACCTTGCGAGCGGGCGGGCGCTTTTCTGCGACGCCGGGGCCGGGATTCTGGTGGATGCAATGATGAAGCGAACGAGCCGCTGGCTGGATGAGCGCCTTCATTTGGCGAAAAGCGCGCAGCACGCTCTGAACCATGTGTTTCCTGATCACTGGTCGTTCATGCTGGGAGAAATTGCGCTGTATTCGTTCGTGGTCCTGGTGATTACCGGAACATTCATGGCGATGTTTTTCGATCCCAGCAGCGCGAAAGTGATCTACCACGGGCCAATTCACGAACTGGACGGAGTTCAGGTATCGGCGGCGTATCAGTCGGTGCTTCATCTGAGTTTTGGGGTTCCCGCGGGGCTGCTGATTCGGCAGATGCACCACTGGGCCGCGCTAATTTTTATCGGCGCAATCGTGGCACATATGGCGCGCATTTTTTTTACGGCGGCATACCGGCGGCCTCGTGAAATTAACTGGTTCATCGGCTTGACACTGCTTCTTTTGGCGCTGGCGAATGGCTTTTTCGGATACTCGATTGCGGACGATTTACTCTCCGGAGCCGGGGTACGCATCGGGTACTCGATGACGCTTTCGATTCCGATTATCGGGCCATGGGTGGCGTTTTTGCTTTTCGGAGCGACGGTGCCTGCGGATGTGACGATTCCGCGTTTCTATGCTCTGCATATCTTTCTGGTTCCTGCATTGATTGCAGGGCTATTGGCTCTGCATCTGGGAATTATCTGGAGGCAATATCACACGAATTTTCCTGGGCCGCGGCGTTCCAATCACCAGATCACCGGGGCGCGCGTGTGGCCGACGTATACGGCGAAGTCCATAGGGCTGTTCTTCCTGGTGTTTGCTGTGATTGCGGCTTTGGGTGGGCTGGTGCAGATCGATCCAGTGTGGATTTACGGTCCATACAGCACGGCGGCGATTATTCCGGGCGCACAGCCGGATTGGTATCTGGGCTGGGTGGAAGGGGCGATGCGGTTGTTTCCGGGGGTGAACCTTCACATTGGGGAATACCTGATTCCGGGCGTCTTTTTCCCGGGAGTTCTGTTTCCGGCGCTGGTTTTTCTGGCGCTATACCTGTATCCATTCTTCGACAAGGCGATTTCGCGGGACACGCAGCCTCATAATGTGCTTCGGCTGCCTTATGAACAGCCGTTCCATACCGCACTTGGTTGCACAGTCTTCGTTTTTATGCTGGTACTGCTGTTTGCGGCAAGCGATGACGTGATTGCGGTAGCGGTAGGGGGATCGGTCACTCAGATCCGGCTGATTTTCCGAATAATCGTATTTGTGGCTCCGGCGATTACAGGGGCGATTGTTTACCCGCTGTGTTTGCGGGTAAAACGGAAGCACGAGCTGGCAGAAACAATGGTTCGTGTGGAGCAACCGGGGGAGCAGGGTATTGAAAAAGAGGAAATGTCGTCTCGGAGACCGGATCCTGGGTCCGAACCGTCACCAATATAGAAAAATCGGCAATCTGGATTGCGGAGCCGGCGGAGGCTGTTTGGCCCTGAGTTGCATCTGAAGTAGCAATGGAGGTGCTGCTGGGTCGGATCGAGCCTATGTCACTAGATATATTGTTGAAAGCACGTGTTCCGGGAGGGATTCTCCCGATGGTACTGGCATTGGCGTTTGCGGGCTCGTCCCTGGTTGGGGCGCAGACCACGCAACCGGCAACCGCGCGGCGGCAGGAAGCGCCGAGCAACATCACTCAATATGATCCAACGAAACCTGAGACGCAACCAAACCTGAGCGTTGATCATGATCCAATTCTGTCCCCTGATGCCGCGGATAATTTGCCGCCGCATCCTGTAGTTTCGAAGGGCGCAGCACCCGGTCAGCAACTGGGGCAGGGGCGAAATGGAATTTACACTCTGCAAGAAAACGTAAATGAAGTCCTGCTGAACTGCGCAGTGGTCGACGACAAGGGGAACCTGGTGCAGGGTCTGACCAAGGATGATTTCCAGGTGTGGGAAGACGGCGTTCCGCAAACCATTGCCTCATTTCAGCACCAGGACATTCCGGTTTCCATGGGCATCCTGGTGGACAATTCCGGTTCCATGCTGGACAAGCGCACGGCAGTGGACGCGGCCGCTCTGGACCTGGTGCGTGCGTCGAACCCAGATGATTCGGCGTTCGTTGTGAATTTTTCTGACAAGGCATATCTGGACCAGGGCTTTACGAACAAGATCAGCTTGCTGGAGCGGGGACTGTCTCGGTTCGATTCCAGGGGAACCACTGCGATGTACGACGCGGTATCCGCCTCCGCCGATGAACTCGCCAAATATGCGAAACAGCCCAAGCAGGTTCTGCTGATCATTACAGATGGAGCGGACAATGCGTCGCGACTGACGCTGCAACAGGCTATCCATAAGGTCCAATATCTGGGCGGCCCGGTGGTGTACTCGATTGGGCTGCTCTATGACGATGATCCGGACGAAGTACAGCGGGCCAAGTATGCTCTGGAAACGCTGTCGAGCGAGACGGGCGGCATCGCCTATTTCCCCAGTTCACTGCAGGACGTGGGGCAGATTGCTCAGGAAGTTGCGCAGGACATTCGCCACCAGTACACGATTGGCTATCACTCGACCAAGCCGGTCAGACTGGGAGGTTTTCGAACCGTGCATGTGGAGGCGAGAGCCTCGGGATACGGCAGGCTGATTGTCCGGACGAAAAAGGGCTATTACCCGAGGCCGCAGCAGCAGCAGCAAAGAGCGACAACGAATCCTGAATAAGCCGTTCGAGAGGGTACTATCC
>JBOGMA010000607.1:0-3195 GCA_050746465.1 Acidobacteriaceae bacterium | reverse complement strand
GCCTGGTCCACTACTGCTCCCAGCAGCGCGGCTACCCGGGCACTCCGCTGGCCGACTACACGCAGGCTGACCTCGACCGCGAATTCCTCACCGAAAAATCATGAGCGCCCAACTGCACCATAAGCTGCGTCCACCAGGTCTCCCACATCGACTACTGGCGCGCGCCACAGAACAAAACCGTTACGCCCGGCACCGATGAAAATCTGGTGAAGATCGGCACCTAGAACAACTTGCCCTTCTCCTTTTGATAGCCTGAGGAGTGCCCGACTCCAAATCCCAAATCGCATTCATCCGCCACCTTCCCAAGGCCGAACTGCACCTCCATCTCGAAGGCACGGTCGCGCCCGAAACTCTGGTCGAGCTAAGCCGCCGCCACGACGCCGCGCCCCTCTCTCTCGACGAGGCCCGAGCTCTCTACCGCTACACCGACTTCACCGGCTTCCTGATGGCCTTCAAAGCCGTCACCGAGCGCCTGCGCACCCCCCAGGACTACGAACTGATCGCCTGGCGCATGTTCGAGCGCCTCGCCGCGCAAGGCGTCGTCCACGCCGAAATCTACATCGCCGTCGGCGTCATCCACTACTGGGGCCGGTCCGAATTCGAGCCGCTCTTTGAAGCCCTGGAGAGCGCCCGCAAACGCGCCGAAGCCGAATTCGGCCTCACCGCTTATTGGATTTTCGACGCCGTACGCCACTTTGGACCCGAGGCCGCCGCCCGCGTCTTCCGCAAGGCCGCCGAAATGCGCTCCCAGCACCCCTCCATCATCGGCATCGGCATCGGAGGCGACGAGCGCCAGGCCGGAGCCGACATCTTCCGCGACCTATACGCCGAAGCCCGCGACGCCGGCCTGCGCCTCACCGCCCACGCCGGCGAATCCACCGGCCCGGAAAGCATCTGGGGAGCCATCAACATAGGCGCCGAGCGCATCGGCCACGGCCTCACCGCCGTTGAGGACCCGGAACTGATGGAGATCCTCGCCCATCGCCAGATTCCCGTCGAAATCTGCATTACGTCCAACGTCCGCACCGGCTGCTGCCTTCCCCTTACCGCCCACCCCGTGCGCAGCTACTTCGATGCCGGCCTCATGGTCACCCTCAACTCCGACGATCCTGCCATGTTCTCGAGCGACCTCGAAGCCGAATACGCCCTCGCCGCCAACGACTTCGGCTTTACCAACGAGCATCTGCGTGAGCTGGCTTCGAATTCTATTGAAGCCAGCTTCCTGCCCCCGGAACGGAAAGTGGAACTCCTGCATCGAATCGAGCGCGGCGATTAATGTTACAAAACTTCTACACCGATACAGTAAAGGAGCCGTTGCGCCGCGCCGAAACTACGCTATGATGATGGCAAAAGCGGGCCAGCGGGCCTGCTGAAAGTGGGTCTGAACCAGTGAAATTTTCGCCTTGTTTCAAAGCGTGCCGTGAAAGCCGGATCGCCCTCAAACTGCTGGGTTTGGCATCCGTGACGGTGGGAGTTGCCGCGGTCGGCCTTTATGTGGGCCGCGAGCTGCGCCTCCGCTATAAGTTCAACCATCGAACCCCGAGCGACTTCTTCGCCCACGCCGGCGACGAAACCCCCGCCGAATACGGCGTCGGAATCTAGAGCGGCTTTCAGCGTCAGGAGCGGCCGAATTCATGGCCCCTGGCCGCTGGTCCCTTACTTCGTCGGCCTGATGTGCAATTCCCGCAACTGCTGCTCGCTCACCGGAGTCGGCGCGTCCACCATCAAATCAATAGCCTTGGCCGTCTTCGGAAAAGCAATCACCTCGCGCAAGCTGCTCGCCCCCGCCAGAATCATCACCAGCCGGTCCAGCCCCAGCGCGATCCCCCCATGCGGCGGAGTCCCATATTGCAGCGCCTCCAGGAAGAATCCAAACCGAGCCTTCGCTTCCTCGTCTGACATCCCCAGCGCCCTGAAAATTTCCTGCTGAACCTGCTGCTGGTGAATACGAATCGACCCCGACCCCAACTCCAGCCCGTTCATCGCCAGGTCATAGTAGCGCGCCCGAACCGACGCCGGATCGGAAACCAGCCGATCCATATCTTCTTCATGCGGCGACGTAAACGGATGATGCGCCGGCATCCACTTCCCTGTCTCCGGATCGTGCTCAAACATCGGAAAATCCGTGACCCAAATAGGCCGAAACGCCTTCGAGCCATCGACACTTCTGGTATTGCGGTCCTCATCGGAAACAACGCCATCCGTAACCGCAAACGCCCCGTGCCGCTCCGCGTACTTGCGCGCCAGCTCCACCCGGAAATTCCCGGCTGCCGAGTAAACCGCAATCTCCCGCTCCGAAAGCCGCCCCGGCGTCTTTGTGTCCGAAGCCTGAATATGCGTAGCCGCATCTCCCGCAACGACAATCAGCAAATCATCCGCCTCAGCCCCGGCCAGTTCGCGAACCTTCGCCGCGGCCTCAGGAAATCCCTTCTCCAACCGCTTCAGGTCATCAATATATTTCGCGCCCTTGCGCGCGTCGAACAGCGGCTTGTTGTCGTCACGCTCCTTGCGCGATAGCTCGCCGACTTTAGGAATCCGCAGCGCCACCACCGGCAGATTCGCATCAACCGCCAGCGCCGTCAGATTCTCCGCCGTAAACGCAGCCTTCACGTCAGCCAGTCCGGGCAGCCGCAGATCGGGCTTGTCTATGCCGTAGTTGCGCATCGCCTCGTCGTAGCTGATCTTCGGGAACGGCACAGGCAGGTCAATCCCAACCGCCTTGAACGCCGCCGCCACAAAGCCTTCCACCACGCCGAAAATCGTCTCCTGCTGCGGAAACGTCATCTCCAGATCAATCTGCGTGAACTCCGGCTGGCGGTCCGCGCGCAAATCCTCATCGCGGAAGCAGCGTGCGATCTGGAAATAGCGGTCCATTCCCGAGATCATCAGAATCTGCTTGAACAACTGCGGGGACTGCGGCAACGCATAAAACTCGCCCGGATGCACGCGACTCGGAACCAGGTAATCGCGCGCGCCCTCGGGCGTCGAGCGCGTCATGAACGGCGTCTCAATCTCGAAGAACCCCTGTCCAGACAAATACTCGCGAACCGCCAGCGCCACCTTATGCCGCACCTCGAAATTGTGCTGCATCTCCGGCCTGCGAAGGTCGAGATACCGATACTTCAGCCGCACTTCCTCATTGACGATGGCGTCTTCTGACGGCGAAAACGGCGGAACCTTCGCGTCATTCAGAAT
>JBOGMA010000606.1:0-7211 GCA_050746465.1 Acidobacteriaceae bacterium | reverse complement strand
TCCCGATCCAGTCCCTGGCGTTCTGATTTCCCAGGATGAAGGAAGCGCATGAAGTTTAAGAAATCCGGTCAGGTCGCCCTGGCCCTGGCAGTATCCCTTGGTCTGAGTTTAGGCCTCACCTCCTGCGTTAATGACTATACGGTTGCGTATCTTTACGTAACGGGGGCGCAGTACAGTCAAATCGGCGCCTTCAAAATCTCCAATAATACGGGGAATCTCACTGCGATTCCGGGCCAGCCGTTCGGTTCCGGCGGCAAGGATCCTGTCAGGGCTCTGGTTTCGACCACCGGACGCTACATCTATGTGCTGAATGCGGGAGACTCTTCCACGGACGCTGCGGGAAACACCACCTACGCGTCGGCGGGCATCTCGGTGCTCTCGGTGGGAGGCAACGGCGTGCTGGCTCCCCAGCAGACCTACCAGAGCCAGGGGTACGGCGCCACGCGGTTCGCGCTGAGCCAGAGCGGCGCATACCTCTACGTGCTGGACAAGTATGCTCCAACGGCCGGGAAGGACGCCTCGGGAAATCCGCTGGTTGGGTCCACCACTCCGATGCCGGGCATGTCCTGCCAGGACTCGTCGGGCATTTATCATCCAGTGGGCGACATTACGGTTTATCAGGTGGACAGCAGCACCGGCCGCCTTTCGCTCATCACAAATACGCAGTTGCAGGATGCGCAGGGCAAGCCGCTTTCGTATTTCCCGGTTGGCTGCGAGCCGATTGATTTCGAGACGACGGGCGCGTATTTGCTGACTGCCGATACTTCCGACCCGGCCACGGGCAATCCATTCACGATATTCCCCTATGCGGCGAACTCGACCAGCGGCCAGCTTACGACGACCCAGAACACCGAATTCCCGACGGGAGCGCAAGGCATCAGCGCAATCGGGGCGAACGCTTCGAAGACCACAATCTACATTCTTGACCCGGTGAGCAATAACATCTGGTACTACACGGTGGGTTCCAATGGATTGCTGACCTCGTATAACACGAGTCCAACACCGAATTCGCAGACCGTCGCCGGCAATCCTGTAGCGATGACGACGGACAGCAAGAGCCAGTTCCTATACGTAGCGAATGCCGGACCATCGACGAATCCGGGCCAGGCGGGCAGCGACATAAGCGCCTACAATATTTCATCCAATGGCGCGCTGCAGCCTATTCCGGAGGGGCCTTTCGGGACCGGATCAGGGCCGCAATGCATCATTGAAGATCCATCAAACCAGTTCATCTTCACAGCGGATTACAACAGCGGCACAGTCACGGGGAAAGTGCTTGACCCCCGCTCCGGTGACTTGAACAAAATGCGGAACAAGAACACGTTTGCGACGGTGGGAAATCCGACGTGGTGCGTGGCTGACAGTCATACGGACTAAGACAGGTTTCAGCGATCAGCGGTCAGCGTTCAGGATGCCCGGTCCTGACGCGGATCGCTGAAGACGCCAGCCGGTGGCGCTCAGTGGCTTTAAGCGGCGCGGGCTTTTACAATTCACTCGGGAGCGATCCCGAACAATCGCAGCCTGCGCCACTGGCCAGGATGAAGGAAGCGCATGAAGTTCAGCAAAACGGGTCAGGCAATCCTGGCCGCCACAGTGTCTCTCGGCATGGGATTGGGAATGATCTCATGCGGACAAAGCAACACCATCGACTACGTTTACGTGACTTCCAACAAGAACAATCCAGGCCAGATTGCGGTTTTCCGGCTGGATCAGCAGTCGGGCGCGCTGACCGCGATCAAGGACTCGCCTTATCCTTCAGGCGGACGTAATCCCGTCGCGGAAGTGACTTCGCCGAATGGCGCGAACCTTTACGTAGTGAACCACGACGACAATACGCTTGTGGAGTTTGCTATCGGCACGGATGCGAAGCTCTACCCCGGCCACACCTATCAGACGCCGGGAACGGAGCCGAACGCGGTCGCCATCAGTCCGGACGGGACGCTTCTCTTCGTGCTCGACACCTACCAGGCGACTTATAGCGACCAGAACCCCGGGCCGGGCGCGCTGGTGGTTTATCCGATCAACAAGGACGGCAGCCTGGGCGCGAACCTCACCAACGGCAACCTTCCCTATTGGCCGGTGGAGTATGCGCCAGCCACCATCAACGTGACGACAAACGGGAAGTTCGCCTATGTGGCCAACGCCAATACAAACAATCCCATTGGGGCCAATCAGCATGGAACGGTTTCGGCGTTCTCGGTCGGCAGCGGCGGAACTTTGACGCCGGTGTATGGCTCGACGGCGACATTGCCCTATGCGGGTGTGACGCCTACGGCCAGCGCCAGCGACCCAACCAGCCGGTTCCTGTATGTGACGGATGCGGCATCGAACCAGCTTTATGCCTATACGATCAACCCGGACGGCACTCTGACGCCGCTGACCAACGGGCCGTTCGGAACCGGAACCTATCCAGATGCAATTACGATTGACCCGAGCGGAACCTATATCTACGTGGCTAACTACAGCTCCAACAGCATCAGTGCGTATACGATCACGCAATCGACCGGCGCGCCTTCGGCGCTGGGTGCGGCGACGGTTTACATCACGAAGACGGGCCCCACCTGCATCATGGTGGAGCCGGCATTCGGGAGGTTCCTCTATACTTCGAACTTCCTGGATTCTTCGCTAACGGGTTACAAGTTGAACCCGAAGGACGGTTCGCTGGTAGGGACGGAGAATTCGCCTTATCCTACATCGCCGGCCGGGCAGCCGACCTGTGTGGCTGCGGTCACGCACGGCAACCATCCGGGCGAACACGTGCAATCGACTTCGGGCAACGGAGTGGACTAAGCGGCTTGGGTTGAAAGAGGCTGAAGGCCCGCTGCGCAGCGGGCCTTTTGCTTTCTATGCCTGGAATGAGGGCCGCGGCGGCTGCGAAGCAGCCTTGAGTTCGGCAATCAGATCGCTGATTTCGCGGGTGCGGCGGGGACCGAGCGGATCAAAGGCGATCCCGGCGCCTTTCTTTGGATATAGAACCGCAATGCGTCCGGCGATGCGGAACTGCAACTGGCGGGCAACGAAGAAAATCTCAACCGGAGTTCCACGTTCAAGGTTCAGAGCCACGGTTTCCACGAAGCAGCCGGAAAAGCTGAGGTCGAGGACTTTGCCCCGAAAGAGCAGGCCTCCATGAGGGACGCAGACTTCGGCGCGGCCTTCACATGCATAGCGAGGATGACGGCGGCGGTTGGCAGGCTTCTCAGGAATTCCGATAGGCTGCATTTCGGGTGCGTTGGACGACGGAGCGACAGGCAGGGATTGGCTTTCCATGGTCTTTTGGCCTCGGTACTCAGCCTGTCTATCGGCAGCATTGAGGGCGGAATTAACGGGAAAATAAAAGGACCGCCCGGGAGCGGTCCTTTTTGGTAAATCGGTTTCGCCTTAGCCTAAGAGCCGGGTAATGCTCTTTTCAATGGTGTCCTTGGGAACGTAGCCCACGATCTGGTCTGCGACCTTTCCGCCCTTGAAAAAGAGCAGCGCGGGAATACCGCGAATGCCATACCGTCCGGGTGTGGCCTGGTTGCGGTCCACATCCATTTTGGCAACCTTAAGCTTGCCGTTGTACTGGTTGGCGACTTCATCAACGGTTGGGCCGAGCGCCTTGCAGGGGCCGCACCAGGCCGCCCAGAAATCGACCAGAACGGGCTGATCGGACTGCAATACCTCCTGCTCGAAGGTTGCATCATTGACTTCAATCACTGCCTGTCCTGCCATACTCCTCCTTGTGTCCCTGGGGCGCGTAAACGCCCCTTCCAGTCTACAGAACGAATTCTGATAGAAGCTTTCCAAATTATAGATGCGAAAAGGGGCCAAAAGTCGCAAACGGTTTGACGCCCGGCCCGGGAGAGTCGCCAGAATGGGTCGGCGAGAGGTGACGTCGGGAGCACCCATTCCTTTTGCGACTGAATTTCAGGGGAACAAATTAGCTCGTAATACGATATAATGAATGAGTCGCAGCACGATATAAGTCCCCCATGAACCTTCGATCTTCCGCGAAATCCCGAGCGAGCGCGGAAAGCGCTCCCGAACCTGAAAAGGAACTGCCACATCATCAGCAGGAAGTTCGCGCCATGGCGCATTTTCGATATGCGCTGAGGAAGTTCCTGCGGTTCAGCGAAAATGCGGCGCGCCGGTGCGGGGTGACTCCGCAGCAGCACCAGTTGATGCTCGGAATTGCCGGCTATACTGGGCGCGGCTCAGCTACGGTTTCGGAACTGGCGGAATTTCTTCAGGAGCAGCCGCATTCGGTAGTTGGCCTGGTGGAGCGCGCGGTCCAGCATGGACTGGTGCGCCGCGAGCAGGATGTGACGGACCGCCGGGTGGTGAATGTTTCACTCACCCCGAACGGAAAGGAAATTCTTTCCGGCCTGACCAAACTTCACCAGGAGGAAGTGCGGGCGTTCCGGGAGGTTCCGGGGCTGGCGTGGCAGGAGTTGCGCAGCCTGCCGGAGAGCGCCCCTCCGGACCGGAGGCGGCCGCACCTGGATTTGACGGAGAAACCGGGAGTACTACGGGAATTTAAAGGAAAATTACGAATCAAGTGAACGACACGGGAACGATGACACCGAAGAAGAAGAGCTGGCTGCTGCAGCATCCGCTGCTGCGCAAATACCTTCCGCTCGTCCATGAAGATCTGACCGCGGTCTACTCCCGCGATTTGAAAAAGTGGCTGCTGATCGCACCTCTGATCGGAGTGATCACGGGCCTGACCTGCACGGCCATCGTGATTATCCTCCTCGACAAGATGTGGCCGGCCCTGTTGGACTTCTTCCTCGCTCACCACTGGGCCATCGTTCCCGTCATGTTCGGGGGCTTCACGCTTGCCGGGCTGATCATGCAGTACTTTACGCCCGACCCGGATGAGCACTCAACCGAGGAGATCATCAAGTCTTATCACGAGCATCAGGGCGACATTGACATGCGCCCGTTCTTCCCCAAACTGATCGCGGCCATCGCAACCGTCGGCGTGGGCGGCAGCGCAGCGCTGGAAGGGCCGGGCATCTACAGCGGCGGCGCGATCGGGTCGTGGCTGTGGGCAAAGCTCAAGCGCCTGCGGCTGGACAGCCGCGACCGCCGCATCATGCTGATCTGCGGCGCGGCGGCCGGCATGTCGGCGGTCTTTCGCGCGCCGCTTACAGGCATCGCGTTCGCGCTCGAAATGCCGTACCGCGACGATCTTGCGCATGAAGCTCTGGTACCGTCGCTCATATCTTCGGTCGTGGCCTTCGTCACGCTGGGTGCGTTCCTCGGCTCGGCGCCGTTGTTCAACTTCGAGAGCGGACCGCACTTTACCGACCACGATCTCTACTGGAGCGCCCTGATTGGCCTTATCATCGGCCTGATCGGCATGGCTTTCGCGGTCACCTTTCGCCGCGCGCGCCGCTTCTTCGTGCGGTGGGCGGTCCCGCACTGGGTCAAGCTGGCGGTCGGCGGCACGCTCACTGGCTTGTGCGGATTGCTTTTCCTGCACGTGTACCAGGGAACGCTGGTTCCGCTCGGCCCCAACTACGACGCCATCGGACAGATTCTCAACCAGCACCATCGCACCTCTGAGCTGCTCAGCTTCGCGGGTCTCAAGATGGCTGGAACCATCTTCTCGCTCGGTTCAGGCGGCGTCAGCGCCATGTTCGTGCCCCTGTGCCTTACCGGAGGCGCGCTGGGCACGGCGTTTTCGCAGGCTTTTCTGCATAGCCATTCGCTTGGGCTCTTTGCTGCCGTGGGCATGGCGTCTCTCATCTCCTCCGGGTACAAGACACCGCTGGCCGCTGTCGTTTTCGTGGCGGAAGCAACGGGCGGCCATGACTACATCATCCCTGCGCTGATCGGCGCGGCGGTAGCGTACCTGGTGTCCGGCGATGCGTCTGCTTCCGGCGACCAGCGGCTGCACGAAGAGGTAAAGCTGAAAGACCTGCGGGGAGTTCCAGTAAGCGAAGTGATGCAGCGGCAGATGGTCTCGGTGCAGGCTTCGATGACGCTGCAGGAGTTCGCCGATACCCTGTCGCCGCATACGCGGCATGAGGCATTCCCAGTCTTTGACGGGGAAGAATTACTGGGCGCTGTGGCGTTGTGGTCGATGGTTCGGGTTGCTCCGGAGCGTTGGCACAAGACCACGGTCGGAGATGTAATTGACCATCGAATTCACATGATTTCCCCGGACTGCGATGTATCGGAAGCAGCGCGCCTGCTGCTGAGCGAGCACAAGCAGCCGATGCTGCTGGTGGTGTCGCACGATGGACACATGAAGGGCATTGTGACCAAGACAGACATCCTGCAGACGCTTAAGCTGCGCAGAGAAGTCCCGTTGGAATTGAGCAGTGCAACGATTGAATGATTAGGAGAGGCTTATGGCCGATTTTCCAGTTTCAGAGCTTTCAACCGTGCCCGAATCACAGTCCAATAAAAAAGGACAGTTCGGGGTCGCTCTCGAGCCGGAGGCGGTCAGGATTTGCATCTACGCCGTGCTGGTGGGCTTTATCGGCGGCCTGGTGGCGCAGGGGCTGCTTGAGCTGATCTACCTGTTCACCAACATTTTTTACTTCGGAAAATTCACCTTTGCAATTACGAATCCGGCTTACCACCATCTTGGATGGTGGGCAATTCCGATTCCTGCGATTGGCGGTTTGCTGGTCGGCATCATGGTCTACTTCTGGGAGCCGACGCTGAAAGGCCACGGGATTCCGGAAGCCATGGAGTCGGTGCTGTTCGGGCACAGCCGGATGCGGATTCGCGTGGCGATACTCAAGCCGCTGGCCACGGCATTCGCCATCGGCACCGGCGGGCCGTTCGGCGCTGAGGGACCGATCATTCAGACCGGGGCGGCGTTCGGGTCGCTGTTCGGGCAGTACCTGGGGCTTTCGCCGTATTACCGCCGCGTGCTGCTGGCCTCCGGAGCGGCGGCGGGCATGGCGGCGACGTTCACGGCACCGCTGGCGGGCATTCTGGTCGCAGTGGAGTTACTGCTGTTTGAGTTGCGCGCGCGGTCGTTTATTCCCGTGGCTCTGGCGGCTTCCATCGCCACGGCGGTTCGCATCTTCTTTGTGGGCTGGAAGCCGCTGTTCCCGACTCCGGCATACAAGCTGAACAGCATGAATGAGCTTTGGCTGTTCGCGCTGCTGGGTGTGCTGATGGGCATCATCGGCATCATCATGATCCGAGTGCTGTCATGGCTGGAAGACTTCTTTGATGAGCTTCCCATTAAGCGCGCGCTGATCTGG
>JBOGMA010000605.1:0-3662 GCA_050746465.1 Acidobacteriaceae bacterium | reverse complement strand
GTTTAGATTCAGTTGTTTGTAAAAGTTACATGCTTGACAGGGCTCAGGGACCTGGAAAGCGTTCAGCTTTCGGCGGTCAGCGGTCAGGAAAAACAGGGATCGGGGTGCAGGGGGGCAGGGATCAGGGCCTGGGGCGAACTGGCTTCGGGGAGAAGCGGTTGTTCCCCGCTCAGGCGAAAAGGGGCATGAGCGGGGAAGATGATTCTAGTGGCGATGGTCGTGGCCGCCGTGGTCTTCGTGGCCGCCATGGTAATCGCCGCCGCCGTGGCCGCGGTTGTCGTAATGTCCGTGCCCGCGGTTATCGTAGTGTCCGTGTCCTCGATCGTAGTGCCCGCGATCATAGCGATCGTGATCACGGCGAGCGTAGTAGCCATAGGGGCGGCCGTGGTCCCAGCGGTGGTCAAACCGCGGATGCTGGTGGTGATCCCAGTAGCCGCGGTAGTATCTTCCGCCTTCGGGCCCGACGAAGCGATGGTATCCCCAGCCGTGCGCGTATCCCCAGTTGGCCCAGGGGCCGATGCCGAGGAAGATTCCGTTATAGAAGTAGCCGGGTCCGTAGAATCCTGGAGCTGCGCAAGGGTAGGGCGGATAGTCGTAGTAGCCGTAGGGGCAGACGGGCGGAGTGCCGATCTGGACGTTGAAAGAAACCTGAGCGTTTGCCTTTGGCGTGGATGCCAGGAAGGGTATTACGACTGCTGCGCAGACAAGCGCAATAACTCCGCGCCTGCGTGCCTTGATGGGGGAGTGATTTGTAGAAGTCATAGTTAAGGTGAACCCATTTTGAAGCAAAGGTTGCGGTGGGCAAGTGTGGCATTTTTACCGCAGGATGATGAAGTGGATGCTGGGTTGAGAGGGGGGGTGCGTGGATCTGCATTAATGTTTTCTACTCGACGCCGAGGACTTTTACGATGACGCGCTTGCGCACCTGGCTTGAGTGATTACTCGACGCCGAGGACTTTTACGATGACGCGCTTGCGGCGTTGGCCGTCGAATTCGGCGTAGAAGACTCGCTGCCAGGTTCCGAGGTCGAGTTTGCCGTTGGTGACGGGGAGGGTGGTTTCGTGGTGGAGGAGCAGCGACTTGAGGTGGGCGTCGCCGTTGTCTTCGCCGGTCTGGTGATGCTTGTAATCGGGGCGCGCGGGGGCGAGTTCTTCAAGCCACTTCCCGATGTCTTCGATGAGGCCGCTTTCGAGGTCGTTGACGTAGATGGCGGCGGTGATGTGCATGGGCGAGACGAAGCAGAGGCCGTCGCGGACCCCGCTTTTTTTGACGACCTGCTCGACCTGGTCGGTGATGTGGACCATTTCCTTGCGCTTGCGGGTTTCGAAGACGAGGTATTCGGTATGGGTTTTCATGGGCGCGGCTCCTCCTTTTATCTTTCGTGAGGCGGGGCCGGTTTTCAAGAGCGGCGCGGTAATGGCTCCTGGCGATAGAGCATTCGCGTGTGGCGCAGGGATACGGTGATGGCGGTTGCGAGCATAGCGGCGGCGGCGACGATTCCACCAATATCGAAGAGCAGGAATTTGTGTCCGTAAATGGTCGCGAAGGGGCTGCGGAGCGCGGCGACGGTTCCGGCAATGAGGAGAAGGCGAATTTCGGTGGGGCCGGTGAAGGCCTGGGACATTTCAAAACGGGTGAGTGTGTAGGCGGCGAGATAGCTTTCGGCGGAGAGCAGCAGGAATGCGATGAGCATGGCGAGAGCGGTTTGCCAGTGGAGGAGGCCGGAGGCTCCGAGGCCGGACATGAGGGCGGTGGCTCCGAAGATGTCTACGACGTGGTCGACGTAGAAGCCGTAGCGGGGGCGTTGCTGCTGGCGGGTGCGGGCGAGGGTTCCGTCGAGGCTGTCGCCGAGCCAGTTGAGGGCGATGCAGAGGATGGCGAGGAGGAGCGCGCGGCGGTCGTAGCGGGCGAGGGCGTAGGAGACGCCGGCTGCGATCTGGGCGGCGAGGCCGAGGATGGTGAGTTGGTCGGATGTGAGCCAGTGCGGGGCGTGTTGTGCCATCCATTGGAGGGCTCGCTTTTCGGCGGAGGCGGTGAGGGAGTGGTTGAGGCGCTGTGCGTTTTTGAAGGCGGGGGCTTGCGCGGTAGTGGGTGCCATGCTTAGTTTCCTTTCTGATTGCCGAGGGCTTTGCGGGCGGATTGCAGGGTGAATTCGAGCGATTCGCGGGGGATTCTTTCGACCAGAGGCGTGACGGCCCATCCGAGTCCGAAGGGAATGGAGCGGGAGAGGGAGACGGATTCCAACTGGAGAACGAGGCCGCCGTCGCGCTGCTCGTAGGACCAGTAGGTGTTCATGCGCCACAGGAAACCGTGGGCCTGGCTGGGCGGAAGGGTGTGTTCGGAGGGGGTGCCGGGGTTGGCGATTTCGGCGATGCGGGTGCTGCGGGAGATGCTGTAGCGGTGGTCGGGATCGAGTTGGCCGAAGGTGACGTTATATGCGGCGTCGAGCACTACGGTGAGGACGTGGTGCTGGCGGAGGCGGATTTGGAGGGGATACGGCGGCGAGTCCGCGGTTTGTGGAGACGCTGGCGCGGCGGGGATATCGGTTTGTTGCTCCGTTGGAGCGGATTGATGGGGACAGGGAATTGCCGGAACGCGAGCCGACTTTGCCTGCTGAGTCAGGGAACGGGCGGGTGAAGATTCTGGCGACGGCTGAGGAGTTGCCGAAGGTTTCGTATCCGGTGGCGCAGACGCTGTTTGTGCTGCTGCAGTTAATGTATGTGGGTTTTTATGTGGGGGCGCTGGCGAACCTGGCGGAGATTGAAGACCTGTTCTCGCCGCTGGCTCATGCCCGGGCTCTGGTGGTGGTGCTGATTGCGACGGCCGCGGCTCTGATTCCGGCGCGGGCGTTTGTGGTTTCAGCCTTTTTGTTGCATGCTCCGCGAGCGCGGGAGAAGTTCTTTTGGCTTTGGAGATTTTTGTTGCCGCTGGATGTGCTTTGGGCGCTGTCGCCGTTTCTGCTGCTGCACCATATTAATTTGGGGCTGGCGCTGGCGTGCACGGCTCTGCTGGTTTATTCGCCGTTTGCCCAGCGGTCGCTGGTGTTGATGGGGGCGGGCGGAACGCGGCGTGAAGTTTCGGCGAGCGCAGTTTTGAAATAGCTTCTTTTTTTCGGGCGGAAACTGCGGTATGGTTGGGTTTCCCGGCGGGCGCTCGATTCTATGACACGAAAGACGCGGCTGATTGCGGTTGTTGGGATCGCGGCGGTGGTGGTGTGCGCGGCGGTTGCGGGAGTGGCGGCGTGGCAAGCGCGTCGGGCGCTGCGGCAGGCTTCGGCGGCGGTTGATTCTGAAAATAATTTTGGGGTTTTGACGCGGGCGGTTTCGCTCGACGGCGGGTCGCGTTTTGAGACGCTGGCTGCGGCGGCGGAATTTTCGGGCGGGGCGATTTTTGATGGGCACCTCTATCTATGCGGGCCGGGCGGGGTGTTTGAGTATGGCGATGACGGCAAGGTGGTGCGTGCGCTGCGGGTGGGGCGGGAGTTGCCGGCGGCTCCGGTGACGGCGCTGGCGACGGGCACGCTGATGGACGGGCACGGGCCGGAGTTGCTGATGGGCACGCGGGGCGCGGGCGTGCTGGCGTGGGATGGGGCGCATCTGCGTCAGATTCTGGCTGAAGGCGGCAAGGCGAAGGACGCGAATACGGTGACGGCGCTGCTGCCG
>JBOGMA010000604.1:0-3891 GCA_050746465.1 Acidobacteriaceae bacterium | reverse complement strand
GCGGGCGAGATTCAGATTGTGCTCAAGCCAGGCGTGCATGTGAATAGCCTGGACAGCATCGGCAAACGTCTGCTCAAAGAGAGCCAGACGCCGGGAGTGCAGTTATCGCTCGACACGCCCACCATCGAGCGCGTCGGCGAGAGTCTTTCCGGCCTCGCTCAACCCTTCGTCATCAACCTGTTCGGCAACAGCGTCGGAAAGATGCGCGCGGTCGCGCAGGAAATCGCCGCGCGTCTGCGGCGCATTCCGGCTCTGTCGGGCGTCTTCAACAATGACGGCTATCCCGTGACCGAGTTGGAGATCACTCCAAAGCCCGGCGCGTTGGCTGCGCATCAGATGACGCCCACGTTGTTATACGCGCAGATCGCCCCATTGTTGAATGGAGAAGTAGTGGCGCAGGTGCCGGAAGGCAACGTTCCGCTTGACCTCTACGTTCGCTTGCCGGGCGCGCCACAGAAATCCCTTCAGGAGTTGGCCCAGGTTCCTATCCGCACCAATGGCTGGACCCCGCTGGGGCAACTGGCCGACCTCAGGATGGTCGCCACTCCGAACCAACTGCATCACATTGACGGCGCGCGCGCATTGCAGATTCTGGCCACGCCGAACGGTCCGCTGGGCAGCACAGTCGCCTCTGCGCGTCGCGCCATTGCGGAGCTGCATCTTCCGCCCGGCTACCGCATCGCATTTGGCGGACTCTATCCGCAACTAGAGCACGCGGCGCTTGCACTTGGCGCGGCGGCCCTGGTGGCATTTGTGCTGATGGTCGGAATCATGGTGCTCCAGTTCGACGGCCTGCTTGTACCAGGACTGCTCCTGTTGCAAATTCCGCTGGCGTTTACAGGCGGCGCCATCGCGCTGATTGTCAGCGGCGTTGGATTGAACGCCATGGGCCTCGTGGCATTTCTGACGCTGGTGGGCATCGGCCTGAACCACGGCATTGTGCTGCTCTATCGCGCGCGCCGCAATGAAGGCGCGGGTATGCCCGCGGAGGAAGCGGTGAAGGAAGCCGTCCATGTGCGCTTCCGTCCCATCGCGCTGACCACCCTTACGGCCATACTCGGCATGTTGCCAACGGCCTTGGGCTGGGGACAGGGCGCGGCGCCGGAACAGGGGCTGGCGGTTGTCGTGCTGGGAGGCATTCTCTGGAGCGCAATCCTCAGCACCAATCTGATTCCGGCGCTTTACCTGCACCAGCGCCGGAAACAAATCGCAAAGGAAAACACGGCATGAGAAAACCTTCGCTCTCTCCATGGATGAAGTGCGCGGCGTGTCTCGGCGCGCTGCTGCTGTCGGGCTGTGCTACCTACAAGCCCAAGCCCTTGCCTGTGGCTCCTGCTCTGGCGCCCGTGCCCGCTCTCAACGTGCCGGCCAGCCGGTTCTGGTTGCCGGGACTTCAACCGCACCCGATTCCGACAAACGGTCTGGACGAAATTACCGTCATCACGCTGGCCGTGTTCAACAATCCCGACTTGAAGGCCGCGCGGTTGCAGGCAGGGGTGGCCGACGCGCAACTGTTGCAGGCGGGATTGCTGCCGGACCCCCAACTCAGCGCGGGTTACGCAGCCTCCGCGCTGAATTATGGAGGCGCTCTCGGTCTGAGCGAGGACATTCAGGCCCTGATTACTCGTGGCGCGGCCAAGGCCGCAGCCAGAGCGCAGCAGAAGCAGGTGAACCTGAATATCCTCTGGCAGGAGTGGCAGGTGGCCGAAAAGGCCAGGGAGTTGTTCATTCAGGTCCGTTCCGATGGTCAGCTTCAGAAAGTTCTTGGCGCAACGCGTGACTTGCTCGCCGACCGCTATCATCGCGATCAGGCGGCCTTACAACAAGAGAATGTAACAGCCAGCACCGCCTCCGCCGATCTCGCGGTTCTGGCCGACGCGGATACCGGTTTGCGCCAGGCCCAGCTCGACGCGAACCTTGCGCGCCATCAACTAAATCAATTGCTGGGACTTCAGCCGGGGGTGCAGCTTCACCTCATCGGCCCGGTTGCCATCGCGCCGCTCTCGCAGGCCCAACTCACGGCGGCAGTGGCGGCGCTGCCTCACCATCGCGCCGATCTGCTGGCTTTGCAGGCTGGATACCAGAGTCAGGAAGAAAATGTGCGGCGCGCCATCCTCGCTCAATTCCCATCTCTGAGCGCGGGCGTGGAGCGATCCCGCGACCCTGTCGAGGGAGTGAACGCAACCGGTTTGAACGTGAATCTGACACTGCCAATCTTCAATCGCAATCGCGGCCAGATTGCCATACAACGGGCAACGCGGGCCGTACTTCGGCAAACGTATCAGGCGCAGCTAGACACGGCGGAAAGCCAGGCAGACCAGGTTTGGAAAGCGACACAAATCATGGCCGCGCAATTGCGGGACCTTGAGGCCCAACTGTCCACATTAGAGAAAACAGCAACGGCGGCGGAGCAAAGTTTCCGCCAAGGCAATCTGGATGCGGGTCTCTATGTAAGTTTGCAATCCAGCCTGCTGGCCAAACAATCGGAAGCCATTCGTTTACGCGCTTCTCTCGACAATGCGCAGTCCGCTTTGAGGACTATGCTCGGCCTGCCCTTTGCTCCACCCTAGTTCGGCTCGGCCATTCTTCAATGTCGTTTTCTGTAATCGCAACTCTAGTCGGGAACTTTTGGAGGAAAAATGAAAGCCTGTTGGATGATCGGAACTCTCGCATTACTCGGCGCAACATCCGTCCTAAGCGGTCAGGACCGCGGTGCGCCTCCACATGGCACGATACTCAAAGAGATAGCCCGCTTCGATCTCCCGGGACCCGCGGGCAAGCGTTTCGACTACCTCACTGTGGATGAGAAGCATGGCAGGCTCCTATCGGGACACATGGGAGCGGGACTGCTCTATGTCATCGACATGAGGACCAACACCGTCGAGCACACGATCCCGGATGTGCCCGGAGTGGAAGGGACCGTATACGTGCCGGAACTGAACAAGGCATACACCTCGGATTCCTACGAACAGAAGATCGGTGTCGTGGACCTCGCAAAAGATAAGGTGGTGAAGAAGCTTCCAACAGCAGCGAAGCCGGACGGCAGCGCCTACGCGCCTCCGTTTCACAAGGTGTACGTCTCAGATGAGCGCGGCAAGGCCGAGGCTGTTATCGACGTGAACACCGACATTATTGTGAAGACAATTCATTTCGACAGCGAGACGGGGATGCCGCAATACGATCCAGTCAGCAGGCGCGTGCTGGTGAACCTTCAAGACAAAAATCTGCTAGCTGAGATCGATCCCGCGACGGACAAAGTGGTGGCGCGTTACCCAGTGGGTAAGTGCGTCGGCAATCATGGTATGGCGATCGATGCGGCGCACCATAGGGCATTTCTCTCCTGCGAGGGGAATGACATTTTGACCGTCTTCGATTTGGACAGGCACGTCCCAATTGCCTTTCTTCCCATGGCTCCGGGACCCGATGTCGTGAAGTTCGATCCCGGTCTCGGCCGCATTTACGTGGCTTGCTATAGCGGAGCAATTTCGGTGTTTCAAGAAGATGACCCCAATCATTTTCGCAAACTGGAAGACTTTCCCGTCCAGCCGAAAGTTCACAGCCTGGCAGTGGATGTAAAGACCCATCGCGTCTACACGCCGGAGCAACAGGAAAACGGTAAGCCTGTGGCCCGCATGATCGTATATGAAGCTGTCACAACTCCATAGGGTTCATCCACGTGCAGATTCTTGATCGACAGTTATTATTCGTCTTCTAAAACCAGAACGCGGACCCAACCCCTTGACTGACTCTGGACATGAAACGGCTTAAAGAAGCACAGCTTCGCGAACTTCTGTTCTGCATCAGCGTCTTGCTGAAGGGGCTGGACGCGGTTTTGGAAATTGCCGGCGGCATTGCGCTGTGGGTAATCAGCCCAGGATTCATCATTCGCGT
>JBOGMA010000603.1:0-2364 GCA_050746465.1 Acidobacteriaceae bacterium | reverse complement strand
CACGAAGCCATCGAACTGCGCGATGGAGATAAGGCGTGGTATCTCGGCAAAGGCACGCTCACCGCGATCGGAAATATACGAGATCAGATCGCGCCCGCGCTGCTGGGCATGGACGCCGAGCGTCAATCCGCGCTCGACCGGCAGATGATCGCGCTCGACGGAACGCCGAACAAGGCGCGGCTCGGCGCAAATGCGATCCTGGCTGTCTCGATGGCAGCGGCAAGGGCTTCGGCACAGGCGCTCAAGATGCCGCTGTATCGCTACCTGGGCGGCGTGAATGCTTCAGTGCTGCCTACTCCGATGATGAACATTTTGAACGGCGGCGCGCACGCGGACAACAATGTGGACTTTCAGGAGTTCATGGTGATGCCGGTGGGCGCGGAGCAATTTTCGGACGCGCTGCGCTGGGGCGTGGAGGTTTTCCATACGCTGAAGGGCGTGCTGAAGAAGCGCGGCTACAACACGGCGGTGGGTGATGAGGGCGGGTTTGCGCCGTCGCTGAAGTCGAATGTTGAGGCGATTGAAGTGATTCTGGAAGCGATTGAGCTGGCCGGCTACAAGGCGGGCGAGGAGATTGCGATTGCTCTGGACCCGGCGGCGAGCGAGTTTTACAACGCGGAGACGGGGAAGTACGTTTTCAAGAAGTCGGACAAGAGCGAGCGCACCAGTGAAGAGATGGCGCAGTACTGGCAGGAGTGGGTGCGGCAGTATCCCATTGTGTCGCTTGAGGACGGGCTGGCGGAAGACGACTGGCAGGGTTGGAAGTATTTGACCGAACTGCTGGGGCACCAGATTCAGCTCGTTGGCGATGACTTGTTTGTGACCAACACGGAGCGGTTGCAGCGCGGCATTGAAGAAGGCGTTGCGAATTCGATCCTGATTAAGCTGAACCAGATTGGCACGGTGACGGAAACGCTGGAGTCGATTGAGCTGGCGCGGCGGTTTGGATATACGTCGATCATTTCGCACCGCAGCGGCGAGACGGAAGACCCGTTCATTGCGGACCTTGCCGTGGCGACGAATGTCGGACAGATCAAGACGGGTTCGGCTTCGCGTACGGACCGCATTGCGAAGTACAACCAGTTGCTGAGGATTGAAGAGCAACTGGGCCAGGCGGCGGAGTTTCTGGGCCTGGATTCGGTGAACTGCGAGTAGCGGGTATATTGAAGGGCGCGGGACAGGTATCCTGCGCCCGCGTTCTGCTTTTCAGGAGACCCGTATGCGCGCCACGTCGCTTCTTATAACTACTCTGCTGCTTGCTGTGCCGGTTTTTGGGCAGCAGGCGTCAACCGTAAATTCAACGCCAGCGCAGTCCGCAACCGCTACGGTCGATCAACCGCCTGCGCATCCAATTACTCCAGCGCAGGTACATGAGATTCTGGAATTGACGGGGGCGAGGCGACTTCAACTTCAGACTATGCGTGCAATGATGGCGAGTCTGCGAAAGGCGTTTCCTCCCTATATGCCGGAAGATGTGATCGATGATCTTGAATCCAATATGGAGAAGGTTGATCTTGAGCCAATGGCCGTTGAGGCTTACCAGAAGCACGTTTCGACGGAGGATGCCGCGAAAATGATTGCGTTCTATAAAACCCCGGCAGGTGGCCGTTTGATCGCAGTCTTGCCGCAAATTGCGAAGGAAATGCAGATGAGCGGGGAACAGTCGGGCGTGCGCATTGCTCAGCAGATCATTATGCAGCACTCCGAGGAAATCAAAGCTGCAGCCGCGAAGTATCGGCAGGAACATTCCGATACCCCAAAAATTACGTCGCCAAACTAAAACAAAACAGGAGAACAGGTGCCAATTCGTACCAAGCCCATCGTTCTGACCATCCTTGATGGATGGGGATATCGTCCTCAAGTTGAAAACAATGCGATTGCGCTGGCGCGCAAGCCGGTGTATGACAAGCTGCTGGCGGAGTTTCCGAATACTCTGCTTCATGCTTCGGACCACTTTGTTGGCCTGCCTGATGGGCAGATGGGCAACAGCGAGGTGGGGCATCTGAACATTGGCGCCGGCCGCGTGGTGCGCATGGACATCACCCGCATTGACGCGCTGATTGCGAGCGGGGAATTCTTTTCGCATCCGACGATTGTGGATGCGCTGAAGCGCGCGGGCGAGGGCGGGCGGCAGCTTCATCTGTTCGGATTGGTTTCCGATGGCGGCGTGCATTCGCAGCAGAACCATCTTTACGCGCTGCTGAAGGCGGCGAAGCAGCAGGGATTGGAGCGGGTCTTCGTCCATGCGTTTATGGATGGGCGCGACACGATGCCGACTTCGGGCGCGGGTTACCTGGCAGCGCTGGAACAGAAGATGCGCGAGTACGGCGTTGGGAAGATTGCTTCGGTTTCCGGGCGCTACTA
>JBOGMA010000602.1:0-1542 GCA_050746465.1 Acidobacteriaceae bacterium | reverse complement strand
CCCTCGATGTCTGGAGTTGAGGTATTGCGAACTCGCTTGCGGTTGGGATGGAAGTCCGTTCTTCTCGAAAATCCGTCGGCTGGCCACGTCCAGATTAGGCCGCCATTTCGGGTGATATCATCAGAGGTGTGCCGGGTCCTACGCGGCGCAATCCTGCGAAACCCGCCAGGTCCGGAAGGAAGCAACGGTAGTGGGCCAGTGCGCGCGCAGTAGGTTCCCCGGTACACTGAATCCCGCCGGTTACACAATCCTTACACATCCGTTAATAGACAGCAGCGGAACCGCTCAGCGACAATGAGTTTTTGGCAATTCAGCCACTGGAGAAAACTCATTGACCCTTACCGTGCGCCCGCCTTCCGCTCGCCGCGCCAAGATCAGTGCCCTGGGAACCTGGGTCCCGCCCCGCGTGCTTACCAATCAGGACCTCGAAAAAATGGTGGATACCTCGGACGAGTGGATTTACTCGCGCGTGGGGATTCGCGAGCGGCACCTGGTGGACAAGGGCATGGCCACGAGCGACATGGCCGTGGAAGCGGCGAAGCGATGCCTGGCTGAGCGCGGCATTCCCGCGACAGAGCTTGAGGTCATTATTGTCGCGACGGTGACGCCGGATATGTTTTTCCCCGCAACGGCTTGTTTGGTTCAGGACCGGCTGGGCGCGAAAGGCGCATGGGGATTCGATCTGTCGGCAGCCTGTTCGGGATTTCTTTATGCCCTGCAAACCGGGGCCAAGCTGGTTGAGAGCGGCGCACATTCCAACGTGATGGTGATTGGAGCCGATACCATGTCGTCCATCATTGACTACACGGACCGCTCGACCTGTGTGCTTTTTGGAGACGGCGCTGGAGCGGTGCTGCTCGAGCCCGCCGCGGAAGGCGAGATTGGGCTGATCGATTTTATGCATGAGATCGATGGAGCGGGTGGCGTGTCGCTCAACATGCCTGCGGGGGGGAGCCTGAATCCTGCCACATGCGAAACGGTACAGAAAAAGTTGCATTATGTTCATCAGGACGGGCAGGCGGTGTATAAATTTGCCGTTCGCAAGATGGTGGAGGCATCGGAAACGCTGCTCCATCGCAACGGCGTCACGATTGACGATCTGGCCTGCTTTATTCCGCATCAGGCCAACAAGCGCATCATCACGTCGAGTGCCGAGCGGCTCAACCTGCCGCTGGAAAAGGTCATCATAAACATTGACCGATTCGGCAACACAACTGCCGGAACCGTGCCTCTGGCGATGCAGACAGCGTGCGAGGATGGGCGGCTGAAAAAGGGCGATCTGATACTGGCGACAACCGTTGGCGCTGGATTCACCGTAGGTTCAACGCTGCTGCGCTGGGAAGTCTAGAGAAGTCTAAAAAAACAGGCAGCTAACAAGCGGATGGCTAAAGCATGATGGCTAAGAGCCGGGTGGCGGGCTTCGGAAACTAGAGAAACTTTAGCTTTGGGACGGAGTTTAGTGCGCCGCACTCGACGGCGTAGCGGTAGAAGAGGTCCAGCCCTTCAAGGCAGGCGTCGTCCAGCAGGTAATAAATGTTGTTG
>JBOGMA010000601.1:0-9157 GCA_050746465.1 Acidobacteriaceae bacterium | reverse complement strand
AGCGGGTGGATTACTGCATCGTCGGCATCGGGTCGGCAGGGGGCGTGCTCTTGCAGCGACTGGCTCGCGCCGGCTTCCACGTGGTCGGCCTTGAGGCAGGACCGTTCTGGGATACGGAGCGCGACTGGGTGAGCGATGAGAAGGGTTCGCACGAACTCTACTGGAATGATCTGCGCATCACCGGTGGCACGCACCCGCTGGCGCTCGGCTCGAATAACAGCGGCAAGGGCGTAGGAGGAGGATCGGTCCATTGGGCGGCGTTTGCTCCGCGCTTTCACCCCTCAGATTTCCGCATCCACAGCGAAGATGGCGTAGGCGTGGACTGGCCCATGTCCTACCAGGACCTGAAGCCCTATTACGAATTACTCGAAAAGGAAATTCCCGTCGCAGGACCAGCATGGTTCCCCTGGGGCGATCCGCACGGGCATCCCTACGGTCCGCATCCGCTTGGCGGAGTTGGCGACGTTCTGGTTCGCGGCTGCACGAACCTAGGCATTCGCACCGTCGCCGGCGGCCCCGTCGCCATTCTGTCAGCCTCGCATGGGGACCGCCCACACTGCATTTACCGTGGCTTCTGCTTGCAGGGCTGCAAAGTCGGAGCCAAAGCCAGCACGCTCATCACACATATTCCCGACGCCATCACGCATAGTGCGGAGATTCGCTCCCTCTCCATGGCATCGCGGATCGCTCTGCGCAAAGATGGCCGTGTGGATGGAGTCGTCTATCTCGACCGCGAAAAACACGAGCATTTTCAGCGCGCCCGCGCCGTCATCGTGGCCGGGTACGCAATTGAAACACCGCGCCTGCTTCTCAACTCCGCCTGCCCTGGTCATCGGCATGGCCTCGCCAATTCGAGCGGAACAGTCGGGAAATACCTGATGGCACAGGCCGGCAACGTTATCGCAGGGCGCTTCCCAAATCTCATTCGCCTCTACAAAGCGCCCCCCGCCCACGCACTATCAGAAGAGTTCTACGAAACCGATAGGAAACGCGACTTCGCCCGGGGATTCGCAATTCAAACCGTCGGCCCGCTGCCCGTGGCCTTCGCCAAACAGATGATCGCCGCAATGGGCGCGTGGGGTTGGGGACTGCGCCGCGTCATGATGGACTACAACCACTGGGCCACTCTCGGAGTTCTCGGCGAAATTCTTCCCTGGGAGGACAATCGGGTCGAGTTGGCTGAAGAAAAGGACCAGTACGGCTTGCGAGTGGCCAAGGTCACATTCAATCTTCACGACAACGACAAAAAGCTCATTGAGTTCGCAAAAAATAAAGTGGAAGAAGTCATGCGTGCCGCGGGAGCAGAACAGGTCGTCCAGGAATCACGCTTCGCCCATCTGGTAGGTGCCGCCCGCATGGGCAACAATCCCTCCAAATCCGTTGTCGACAAGTTTGGGCGCACTCACGACATTCCGAACCTGTTCATCTGTGACGGAAGCATCATGCCCACTCAGGGATCCGCAAACCCCGGCCTTACCATTCAGGCTCTCGCAGCCCGCACTGCCGATTACCTCATCAAGCAAGGCGAGGCCATCTTCTGCTCGAACCAGCGTGACCAGAGCGAGCCCGGCATTCGCTATGACCTGAGCCCGCCCTACACGCACTTCAAAGGCAATCCCCGTATCGCCTAAGCGGCGAGCTTCTTCGCAACAATCGCCGCGCCGATGATGCCTCCCGCCAGAACAATCCATCCGCGATACAGGTCCAGCTTCACCTGCATGCTGGAGTCTTGGGCTTCCCTATCAAACGGTCCACGCTCGCCCACGGTATCCGGTGCTGGATCCCACAAATTGTTCGGCCTGTCTGGGCTGTCCTTTTCATTGCGCTGCCGAGCGTCATATCCCGTTTTGCCCAGATAACGATCCAGCAATCCCGGCACAGCCATCTGTCCAAGAATTGCCTTCACCGTCGATCCACCAACCCAATATTCGCGCCGCGGGAACCGCGTTGTCGCTGCATGCAGGACAACCCGCGCTCCAACCTCCGGCTCAAAAATCGGCGGCACGGGTTGCGGTTTGCGCGGCATGCGGCTCTTCACCCAGGTGAACTGCGCCGTGTTCATCGCTGGCATCTGAACCACCGAAACCTTTACGTCGCTCATGTCGTGATAAAGTTCACATCGCAGTGAATCCGTAAAGCCGATAATGGCATGCTTCGTCGCGCAATAGGCCGATTGCAGGGGAATGCTGCGCACGGCCAGCGCCGACCCCACCTGGATAATCCTTCCACGGTTACGTGGCAGCATCCGCCGCAGCGCTGAGAGCGTTCCGTGAACATAGCCGAGATAATTCACTTCCGTTACGCGACGATACTCGGCGGCCTCCATCTCCTTCACCGGCGAAAAAACCGAAACCATGGCATTGTTTACCCATACGTCAATTGGGCCGAGTTCCTCCTCAATCCGCACCGCCGCGGCATCCACCGCGGCATCATCACTCACGTCTGCCGCGATCGTCAATGCCTCGCCGCCCAGCGACTCCACTTCACGCGCCGTCGCCTGCAGCGCATCCTCGTCACGTGAAATCAATGCCACCCGCGCGCCCACCTTGGCAAATTCATGAGCGACGGCCCGCCCCAGCCCGGCGGATGCGCCGGTAACGACCACAGTCATAGGTTGTTTCATCTGTTTTTACCCTCTCGAGATACTCTTACTAACTCGGACTCAACCCGCTGAATTCAAGATGCCTGCCCGTCAGCAAACCCATCGCAGACCATCCCCGGCGCAAGGCTTCCCTTTGAGCCCACATTCGCATCCGACTTGCTAAGCACCAGTTCTGCCCGACTCGTACAAACCGCGCGATTTCAAATTCAGGAGTAACCCCATGAAGGCCGTAGTTTTTCGCGGCATCGGCGACATCGCCCTGGAGAACGTGCCTGAGCCGAAGATTCAGCAGCCGACCGACGCCATCGTTCGCATTACCTCATCCGCGATTTGCGGCACCGACCTCCACTTCATTCGCGGCACCTTTCCCGGCGTAAAAAAGGGACGCATTCTGGGACACGAAGCCGTCGCTGTTGTAGAAGACGTAGGCAAGTCTGTTCGCAATTTTCGAAAAGGTGATCGCGTTGTCGTTCCATCCACCGTTGGTTGTGGAACCTGCAATTATTGCCGGGCCGGCTATCATTCGCAATGCGAAGTGGCGAATCCCAATGGTCCGCAGGCCGGAACCGTCTTCTTCGGCGGCCCCGACCAGGCTGGCGGACTCGATGGCCTGCAGGCGGAGTACGCGCGCATTCCTTTCGCCGGAGCCAATCTTGTCCGGCTTCCCGATGAAATCTCCGACGATCAGGCCATCCTTATGTCGGACATTCTCCCAACCTCCTACATGGCCGCGGTCATGGCGGAAATCACACCCTCTGACACAGCCGCAATCTTCGGATGTGGCCCTGTTGGCCTTTTCGCCATTACGTGCGCTCAGCACCTTGGAGCAGGACGAGTCTTCGCTGTCGATAATGTGGAATCCCGCCTGGAAATGGCGCGCGCGCACGGAGCGGAAATCATCAATTTCGATAAAGAAGATCCCATCGCCGTTCTCAAGGACCTTACTCGCGGCTCCGGCCCGGACCGCACCATTGATGCCGTGGGGGTGGACGCCGCCACTGCCACCAAAGGCCCGGCCGCAAGCCGCCAGGCACAAAAGAAGTTCAAGGATGAACTAAAGGAAATAGCCGTCCAGGGCACGCCCGACGACAAAGCCTTCCAGCCCGGCGGCGCGCCTTCGCAGGCGCTGAAATGGGCCATCGAGTCCGTCGCGAAAGCTGGAACCGTATCGGTCATCGGCGTGTACTCAGCGCCGGTGCATGGCTTTCCAATCGACAAGCTAATGGAGAAAAACCTCACCTTCAAGGGAGGCAACTGCAATCATCGCCGCTACATGCCGGAAATGATCGAATTGGTGCGCAGCGGCATCATTCGTCCCGAGCAGTTCCTCACACAGAAAGAACCAATGCAGTCTGCAATCGACGCCTATCGTTCGTTCGCGGAGCACGAGCGTGGATGGATCAAGGTCAAACTCGAACCCGCGTCAAGCCTGTCCAGAGCGGCCTGACAATCCCACAGGAGAATCCAAAATGAAGTTCTTTTCTGAAAATATCGACAGCCTTCGCAAGCTTTACATCAAGCAGTTGCAAATGCTCCTCTCCACCGAACAGCAGATCGTGGACGCTTTGCCCACAATGATCGACAAGTCCACGGACCTCCAGTTGAAACAGGCTTTCCAATCGCATCTGCAGGAAACCGAACAGCACGTCACGCGACTCGAGCAAATCCTGCGTGAATCCACAGGAAAGACGGACACGGTGAAATGCAAAGTGCTCTCGGCGCTCGTTACGGAGGCCGAAGACATGATCAAGGACGCAAAGGATGATTCAATTCGCGACGTTGCCTTGATCGCAGGTGCGCAGCGCATCGAACACTATGAAATCGCGACTTACGGCGCTGTTCGCCAGTGGGCGCGCATCCTCGGTGAAACTTCGCAGGCGCAGGTGTTGGATCAAACAATCAAGGAAGAAGGGCATGCAGACCACCTTCTTACCGAGATTTCTGACCGCATCAATCCCTACGCACAAAAGGGCGCTGAAAGGGCCGCGTAGTTAAACGGCGGCCTGTCAGATTTGGCAGGCCGCCGCAGGTCGACACAAATCATGAAAGTAAGCTCGAACAGTCTCGTCATTGTTCCGCCGATCGTTGCCGCAATGGGCTGCTGGCTGCTCTTCACGGCATCGTTTACTTTGCATGAGCTTCTGCTCGGCGTCGCTTTCATTATTCTCACCGCAATCATCTCCGCGCTCGCATGGCGAAGCATGGGTGTTCTGTTTACGCCTGCATTCAGCCAGGTCCTCTGCCTCTGGCGTCTGCCTTGGTACGTATTGCATGACAGTATCGAAGTCACCTCGATCCTTGCCAAAGACTTCATGGGCGTCCGCGCCGGTTCGCATTTTCGATCGACCGCATTTCCTCCGCCATCAGATAAGCACAGCTCCGCGCGTGTAGTCCTGGCCACCACGGCAACCACCATGACGCCGAGCATCATTGTGTTGGGCGTCCAGGAAAGTCATCTGCTGCTTCACCAACTCCAGCGCACTCCGCTCCCGAAAATGATCACAGATCTGGAGGTGCGCTGATGAATCCATGGCTCGCAGCCACCTATGCCGTTGGACTCTGCCTTGTCCCCTGTGCCGACCTTTGTTTGCGCGGAACCGTGGAGCGGCGATTGGTAGGCCTCGAATTATCGGGCATTCTGGTCACGATTTTGCTGGTTTTGCTGACGCTCGGATTCCATCGCCTGCCATTCATCGACCTCGCGCTCACGCTGGCAATTCTCTACCTGGGCGCGACCCTGGTCTTTGTGCGCTTTCTGGAGAAGCACCTGTGATCCGCACTGACGTGATTTTGGCCTCGCTCGCTCTCACCGTTCTGTGCTGCTGGATTGGAACTCTCGGCGCCTGGCGAATGCGACGTCCTACGCAGGCGCTGCACTACCTCGCCTTGCCTACGGGAATCGGCGCAATTTTTCTCACAGTCGCTATCGTCCTTCAAACGGGCTGGGGCTCGACTTCGGCCAAAACCATCGCTATTTGCGCCGTTCTCATTGTCACCAACTCGGTGGGTGCCCACGCCACCGCACGCGCCATCCGAACACGCCAATTAGATCACTGGCAAGGACGCGAGCAGGAAGGAGTCGAGTTCATCCGGGAGGACAATAAGCCATGAAGATCGCCGGAAGCTTTCTTCTTCTGCTCATTGCCGTCAGCGGATTCATGGTGGTACGCACGCGCGATGTCACAGCCCAGACGCTTTCGCTCTCGTTCTACGGCCTGTTGTTTGCCCTGATGTTTTTCTTTTTTCAGGCGCCCGATGTGGCGCTGTCGCAGATCGTTGTTGGCGCCGTGGCTCTCCCGCTTATCATCATGCTCGCCATCGCCCGCATGCAGCATAAGGACAAGTTGAAGAGCAGGGAGAAGAGCCGGTGAATGCGAAATGGCGTCTTTCGATCTTCTTTATCGCGGGGGCCTTTTTCCTCGCATATTACATCGCCGCCGCGAAAAACCTGCCTCCCTGGGGCCATTATCGCGGCCCCTACGGCGACGTAGTCAGCAGCCTCTCCGTATATCAACGCCACGCTACCGATGTCGTCAACGCCATTGACTATGACTATCGCGGCTTCGATACGTTGGGCGAAGAATTCATCCTGTTCACATCCGTCATTGGAGTCATGCTCCTGCTCCGGGATCCCAAGCCAACCAGCGGCGTGTCTGACGCTGATGAGCAAATAAGCGAGACTGTGAAAGCCGTCGCCGCCTCATCGTTCGGACTCACATTTATCTTTGGCTTGTACATCTGTACGCATGGCCAGTTGACGCCCGGCGGCGGCTTTCAGGGCGGAGTGATCATCGCCACTGCATTCATGCTCGTGTACATCGCAGGAAATCTAAAGCGCTTCAAATCCATCACCTCACACCCCCTTATGGAAATCCTGGAGGCCGTTGGCGCGAGTTTATATGCCATCACCGGCGTCAGCGCGATGGTGGTTGGCCTTCCCTTGCTCACCAACTGGATTCCCCTCGGGACCACCGGTGATGTCTTTTCGTCTGGAACTATTGCCATCATCAGCGCCTCTGTGGGTCTGGAAGTGGCCGCTGGCTTCATATTGGTCAGCTATACCTACCTTGAAGACATCGTGTCGGAGAAAGGCGAACAGGGATGACCATCTTTCATTTGCTTCCATACGTTGTTGCCGCATGGCTGTTCCTCTGCGGGCTCTATGGCATTGTCACCAGTGGACACCTTGTCCATACCGTAATCTCTCTCGTCATCCTGCAGACCTCCACCTACGTCCTGCTGCTTGCCATAGGATTCCGTTGGAACGCTGTCGCTCCCGTCTTCACGGACATCGCACCCGGAGTTGTCACTGTTGATCCGGTGGTTCAGGCCCTGATGCTGACCGATGTGGTTGTCGAAGCAACAATCGTTGCTCTGCTCCTCGCCATGGTCGTTAAGGTGCACGAAAAAGCTGGGACCCTCTCCCCTGATGATCTGAAAATGATGCGTGGATGAACGATGACGCCCTCGCCCGCACTCCCGGTAGTCGTGCCCATGCTGTCGGCCGCGCTTCTGGCGGCGTTTCCGAAATCGTTGCCGCGTTGGCTCATTGATGTACTCGCAATCCTTGCCGCACTTTTCAATCTGGTGTGGTGCGCATGGCTGCTCCACCTTTCGTGGTCAAAGCCCGTCGTGTACTGGTTCGGAAACTGGTTTCCTCGCGGCCACATGGTGATCGGCATTGGGTTCCTGGTTGATCCAACGGGCGCCGCGCTCGCCGTCGTTGCGGCTTTTCTTACCTTCCTCGCGCTCATCTATTCCTCCGCTGGAATGGAGAGCGGCCGGAACCATTATCAGCCGCTCATGCTTATCTTTCTGGCCGCAATGTCAGGCTTCTGTTTTACGGCGGATATGTTCAACCTCTTCGTCTTTTTTGAGCTTATGAGCACAGCGGCCTTCGCACTGTGCGGCCTTAAAACCGAAGAGCCTGCGCCACTACAGGGTTCTTTCAATTTCGCTGTAACCAATACCGTGGGCGCATTTTTCACTCTCACCGGAATCGGCCTAATCTACGCCGTCACAGGCGCGCTGAACATGGCCCAAATGGGCTCCCTGCTCGGGTCGCGCCACGACTCTCTTGTGCTCACCGCCTGCCTCTTCATCATCACGGGATTCCTCATCAAGGCCGCCATCGTTCCCTTCCATTTCTGGCTTCCGGATGCGCACTCCGTCGCCCCGACCCCTGTGTGCGTATTGTTCTCCGGCATCATGGTGGAACTCGGCCTCTTCGCCATTCTGCGAATCATCGCTGTTGTCTTCGGCGCCACTTTCTCCGGCACTCCTAATCCGCTCAGGATCGGCTTTCTCGTTCTTGGGGCGATAACCGCCGTCTGGGGTGGCATCATGTGCTTCGCTGAGCACCATCTGAAGCGGATTCTTGCATTCTCCACCATCAGCCACTCCGGGATGATGCTTTTCGCCATAGGCCTCGGCTCACGTATCGCAATCGCCGGATGGCTCATCTACGTCTGCGCGCACGCCGTCATCAAATCCGGCCTGTTCTTCACCGCCGGCATTCTTCTCCATCGCTTAAGAACGATGAGCGAGCCCGCTCTCTTCGCGCGCGGTAAGCGACTGAAGTTCACTGCAGCGGTTTGGTTCCTTGGAGGCTGTGGGCTTGCCGGGCTCCCACCCTTCGCCACCGCAATTGCAGAGGACATGATTTCCGAGGCTCATCATGGAATTCCCGAAACTGCGTCCACCATTCTCTTCCTTGTTTCGGGGATTCTAACGGCCGGCGCTGTTTTCCGCGTCTTTACACGGGTCTTTCTGGGATGGGGAGATCCCGGCCCAAGCGACCGGTCCTCGCAAGGGGACGAGCTCCCGGAAACCAGCGATGAAAATCGCGTGATTCCCGCGCGCCTCTTCGGACCCGCAGTTATTTGCATATTTTCTGGCATCGCCCTCAGCTTCGTGCCATTGTTAAAAGCACTGTCGCTGAATGCCTCACAGCGCATTCTGGGGCAAGTTGGCTACATTGCGAGCATTTACGCGATGCCTTATCACTTCGCTGCGCTCGCGCCGCCTGAGTCGAAGCTCAGCATCATGATTGCTCATGGATCCGCCGCAGTGGTTTGCGCATTTGTTCTTGGCGTCTGGGCGGTATTTCATCGGCGAATCCCCAGACTCCTCCGCTGGCCTTCCCACCTGGAAGGCAGTATGCGATGGGCGCGCCAACTACAAAGTGGACAGCCGGCGGATTATGTCGTCTGGGCCATGGTCGGCGTCGCCGCCCTCGGAGCGGTGTTGCTCGTCATGCGGTAATTCTCTCTATAAGAGAGGTCGAACCGCGCGCCTCGATAACTCGGTTGTCACTCCGTAAACAAGGTGAGAAAGGAATGGGTTCGTCATAGCTGACGAAGGCTGCTCCGCGGGCGATGCGCCCAGGTGCAGCGCCGGGACCGCAACCAGATCCCCCGCGCCAAACAGCACAGTCCCGAACAGAGTTCCCAATCCAGCCTTTGGAGCTTTCCAGAATTCCGTCAAGGCGCCGTAGAGCCCTCCTACAAGCGCTCCGTAGGCGTAATGAACAATCGGGCCACCTTTCTCTTTGCC
>JBOGMA010000600.1:0-10278 GCA_050746465.1 Acidobacteriaceae bacterium | reverse complement strand
GCTTACAACAGCTTCCAGTATACGGGAAGGCGCCGGGGTTGGCCACCCCGGAAATCTCTCGATCCCGTCAATCGCTCAGGCAGCAATTCTCGTCAACCGCCACTCCTATTATTGTAGAGATATCGATCGCCATTGGACGCACTTTTTGGGGGCCTCGTCTGGAGGCATTCGTTGTGAGCAGCATTATGCGCAGCACCGGCGTCCGAATGACTCTGGCATCCCTGTTTCGTGCTGCGCAGAAATCGCTCGGAATCAGCATCACGCCCTCGCATTTCTATTTTCCGGTCCCAAAAATGGAATCTTTTGATGGCAAGGACTGGAGGGCCTGCCGTCCCTGCCCAGCCTTTGACTTCGGCCTTCCCGAACAGATTCAGCGGCTGCAAACGGATTTACTCCCTTACGCCGCCGAATGCGAATTTCCGGAACGGCCAGTGGCCGGCAACGGACATTTTCACTTCAACAATGGCTATTTCGAGCGCGTCGATGCTGAGGTCGCCTGGTCGTTCGTGCGCCGCGGCAAGCCCAGGCGTGTGGTTGAAGTGGGGAGCGGGAATACCACGCTGATTCTGGCGGCTGCGGTGCGGCAGAATGCCCGTGAAGGCTCCCCCGCCGAGATGATCAGCATTGAGCCACATCCGGCTCCATTTCTGAAGGAAGGCATTCCGGGGCTGGCGCGGCTCATCGAAAAACCGGTCCAGGAGGTTCCGCTGGATCGGTTCCGAAGCCTGGAATGCGGCGACCTGCTGTTCATCGACTCGACCCACGTTGTGACCATGGACAACGATGTGCTCTATGAATGCCTGCGGATTCTTCCCGAACTTGCGCCCGGCGTGCTCGTTCACTTCCACGACATCTTCACCCCGCTCGATTACCCGGAGAAATTCGTCCGGACAAACCTCTGCTTCTGGAGCGAGCAGTATTTGCTGGAAGCGTTCTTGTCGTTCAATCCCGCGTTCAAAGTGGTTTGGGCCGCGAGCGCCATGCAGCAGTTCCATTCCGACGTTATCAGGGAGGCCTTCCCCGAATGGCAGGGTAGCTTCGCGCGAATGCCCGATGAACTAAAGGTCTTTACGCCGACGCTGGACGGGATCAACGTCTGGCCATGCAGCTTCTGGATCACCCGAACCGCGGCCGCCCAACCCAATGGAGCAAAGCCGATGCCCGCGAACGGCCGCTCGGGACGCGGTTAACCCCCGCTCGCTGGCCCGTTCGGTTTCTTCATCACCTCCTGGGCAGCCTGCCGAAGGGTGATGTTGTCGGGCAGGCGGGTAAAGGAAGTTTTCACATCGTCCTCCTGCTCGGAAATCGTCTTGAACAGCAGCGCTCGGCCCTGGATATGGACGTGGGTCTCGAAGATCTGCCAGATGCCGGGAGAAGTTTGCTCGCGGTCCACCTCGAACCACCCCCCCTTTTTCAGGCTCCCCAGCAGACCCCATCCGAAGTTTACGTCGCGAATCATCTCGCCCTTCAGCTTCATGATCCGGTGCTGCTCGTTGTTCACCGTCATCTCGCCCGCCATGGCGGCAAAGACGCGCGCCTGCCGGCTGGGCGCGTTGAAATTGGGATTCGGCTTGAAGTGGAAGGTGGTGGTGACGTCGTTCTTCTCCGCTACAGTCCAGAGAAAACCGACGGGTAGCATTTTAAGCAGCGATTCGGCCTGCTGGGCGTCCTTCTTGTCATTCTGGCGCTGCTGCGAAAGCGCATCCGAGTTTCGGACAAACGATTCCACCTTCTGCCGTTGCTGCTCCAGGGGAATCGATTTGCCGTTTTTTCGAACCACGCGCTGAACGTCGCCGGGGGAGGATTGCGCGACCCACTGCTCCACGCTGTTGCCCGGCTTCCGGTCCACCTCGTAGAAGCTCCACCGGGACTGGTCAGCTCTATCTTTGGCTATTTCAACATTGACGGTCTTTTGAACCAGGCTTCGAGCGCTCTGTGCATGTAACGGACAGCAGACGAGGAGGGCAAGTAAGATACCGAGCGTCTTGAGCGCGTTCCCTGGCCGGCCGTTCTGACGTATCTTGTCTTTCACCAATCACTAAGATGCACAAACCATCTCCGGCGGCCCCAGTACGACTCGCCTGCACTATGGTTTCGACGCTCATTCCCAAAGTAATGCCAGGGGCCGGCTCAAGTCCATGATTTCCTCACCGCCCATGGTCTTCGCATCGGAAAATGTGGCATGGGCGTAAACAACCTTACCTATAGCAAAGAAGGGCTTCGGCTCACGGAATTGTTTGAAGGCGACGTGCTCACCGCCTACCAGGACCAGCGCGGCGTCTGGACCATCGGCTACGGTCACACTGGCGACGTGCATCCGGGCCAGTCGATTACGCAGCAGGAGGCGGAGGCGCTGCTCGCCGGCGATATTAGTGCGGCTGTCCAGTGCGTAAATGACGCCGTGAAAGCAAAGCTGACGCAAGCCCAATTTGATGCGCTGGTGGACTTCGCCTTCAACGTCGGCGCGGGCAACTTCCGGCGTTCCACGCTGCTGAAGGAAGTCAACGCCGGACATTTTCCCAGGGCCGCAGCCCAGTTCAACCTCTGGGACCACTGCGGAGGCGTGGTGAACGCCGGGCTGCTGCGTCGCAGGCGCGCCGAAGCCGCCGAATTTGGACGCGACATTTCCGCTTCTTTCGAAATCGCATGACGGAGAGCGCAACCGCTGCCAGAATCCTCATCCAATTAACACGATCCCGCGATACGCTGGTAACGTCATGTTGAAGCGAACGTCAGGCATCACCCTCCTGCTTCTTATCTCTTTCCTGTCGCTTTCCGCGCAAAAAAGACCGCACACCGCGCCGCCCGACCTGGTTACCCGAGTGGACATGCTGCGCGGGGCTTATGGACCTTATCGCGCAAACAACGACCTGCTCTACTACCACCTTGACGTTCGCGTAGACCCCGACGCCAAAACCATCAGCGGCAAGAACACCATTCGCTTCAAAATGCTGAAGGACGGCTCCCGCATCCAGCTTGACCTCAACGATGCGCTGAAGATTGACAAGATTCTCCTGGGCACAATCCCGCTGAAATATGAGCGGGATACGGGCGCGGTTTTCGTCGATTTTCCGGAGACGCTGCGCGCCGGACGAACCTATTCGATTGATTTCTATTACTCGGGCCGACCGCTCACCACGGGGCGCTTTGGCGGCTTTGTCTTCAGCAAAGATCCCGAGGGCCGCCCCTGGATTTACACGTCATGCGAGGACGATGGGGCAAGCATCTGGTGGCCGAACAAGGACCAGTGGCGTGATGAAGTCCAGAACATGGACATCAGTGTCGAAGTCCCCAACAATCTCGTTGATGTCTCGAATGGCCGCTTCGAAGGCAAGAAGGATTTAGGCGACGGCTACACGCAGTGGAACTGGTCGGTGCATTACCCCATCAACAACTACGATGTCGCGCTGAACATCGGCGATTACGTCCATTTCGGTAGCCACTACGGCGCGCTCACGCTGGACTACTACGTTCTTCCCGAAGACCTGGAGAAGGCGAAGAAGCAGTTCGCGCAGGTGCCGGGCATGCTCGACGCCTATACCCACTACTTTGGGCGCTATCCGTTTATGAAGGACGGCTACAAGCTCATCGAGGTTCCCTATTCGGGCATGGAGCATCAGAGCGCCGTGGCTTACGGAAACGGTTTTGAGAACGGCTATCTTGGGCGCGACTGGGCCGGCATCGGCGTCAGCATGAAGTTTGACTTCATCATCATCCACGAAAGCGCTCATGAATGGTTCGGCAACGCCATCACCGCCGCCGATCGCTCCGACATGTGGATTCACGAAGGCTGGGCCACTTACCTCGAAGGGCTCTATGTGGAGTACCACTGGGGGAAGGACGAGGGGATCAAATACCTCAACGGCTTCAAGTCAAAGATCACAAACCGCCGCCCGATCGTCGGGGAGCGCGGCGTCAACACCAATCCGCCGGAGGACCAGTACTTCAAGGGCGCGCTGATGCTGAACACCTTGCGCAGCGTGATCAATAACGACGCGAAGTGGTTCGCCCTCATCCACGGCTTTTATCAGCACTTCAAATATCAGAACATCATGACCGGCGACGTGATCCGCTACTTCAACCAGCAGACCGGGATGGACCTGACGCCCTTCTTCCGCCAGTACCTGTTCCATCGGCAGATACCAGTGCTGGAGTTGCTTTTCCATCCCGAGCAGCACACCGTCTCCTACAAGTGGCAGGCCGAGGAGCCGGGATTCGCCATGCCGATCCGGGCCGGCGATCCGGCGCACTGGCAAACGCTGCGTCCGACACTCGAGTGGCAGACCTTGAAGACTCCGCTGACCAAAGATCAATTCAAGGTTCCCACGGACCTTTATTACGTCTACGTAGATAAACAATAGGGCGGCCAGGTGCGAATCATCAGCGTGGGAGAAGTTCTGTGGGACGTGCTCGGCGAGCGTGAATTTCTCGGCGGAGCGCCGCTGAATTTTTCCATCTCGGCACAGCGGCTCGGCAATCAGGTCGAGTTTATCAGCGCGGTTGGCGACGACCGCCGCGGCAAGCTGGCGCTCGAGTCCATTCAGGCGCAGGGGCTGGGGACCAAACTCATTCGCACCATTCCCGACCAGCCTACCGGGACCGCGACGGCCACCATCGACGACTCGGGCAGCGCGACCTTTCATATTCAGCGCCCTGTCGCCTACGACTCTCTCGAGGTGGACGAACCCACTCTCCGGCAATTGACGGCAACACCTCCCGACTGGATCTACTTCGGCACCCTCAGCGAGACCAGCGCCGGGAATGAAGCGCTCCTGCACAGGCTCATCACGGCAGCGCCCGGCGCGCGTCGCTTCTATGACATGAACCTACGCCCGGAGCAATGGAGCCTGCCTCTGGTCCAGCGCCTGTCTTCGCTGGCCACGGTACTCAAGCTGAACGAATCCGAAGCCGAAGTGCTCTTTGGAGCCTCCAGTATGCCCGGAAGATTTTCGCTCAAGAGCTTTTGCGTGGGTTGGTCAAATCAACACCAACTGGACACCATCTGCATTACGCTTGGCGAGCGCGGCTGCGCCGTCTGGTGTGGCGGGTCTTTGCAGGAGTTCCCCGGAGTCGCGGTAAGTGTGGTGGATACCGTCGGCGCGGGCGATGCATTCTCCGCCGCATTCCTGCATGGGCTCGATCGGGACTGGCCACTGCAGCGTGTGGCGGGGTTCGCGAACTCGCTCGGCGCTCTGGTTGCCAGCCGCGCCGGGGCCACGCCGGGATGGACGCTCGATGAATTAAGCAACTTCGATCCGTCCGCGTTCTGCGATACTGATGGGAACTTCCCCAAGCCATGAACTTCTCACAAGCAGAGACGGACGCAGCGGCGTCACTCCAGCCTACTCCGCATTTTGATCGCGAGTTTGACCTGCTGCTCGCGACTGCGCGAACCGCTCCGGATGTGCCGCGCATCAATGCACTCGTCGAGCCGGGCGTGGATTGGCGCGGGTTTTTTGGCTTGGCCCGGAGCCACGGCGTGCGACCGGTGGTTTACAACAGCCTGAGGACAACCTGCTGGGATCTCATCCCGGGAGATGTGCGCGTGGCCTTGGAAGAGGCCAACCGGTTGCTCACAGGTCGAAATCTTTTTCTTACAGGAGAATTGCTCCGCATTTCCGGTGATCTCGAGCAGGCTGGGATTCCCGTTGCAGCCATGAAGGGCGCGGTGATTGCGCAAATGGCATACGGAAACTTCACGCTTCGTGAATTCAGCGATCTTGATTTGCTAGTGAACGAATCAGATTTTATCCGCGCCATCGAAGTCATCGTGGGGCACGGATATCGAACTTACTGGAAAATCGATAACTGGACGGTGCAACGTTTTCTCCGGAATCTCGGCGAGTACAAGTTGAGCAGCGATGTTCTTGGAATCGATATTGATCTTCACTGGCGGGCCGCCCATAATACTGTCGCACTGTCGCCGGCATTCAATGACTTTTCTTCCGGGTTCCAGCGGCTCGCTCTGGCGGGATCCAGCGTTCCCACGTTTGCGCCACAAGATCTCCCGCTGTATTTAGCAGCACAGGGAGGCGCCGACCAGTGGTCTGATCTCCGCCGCATCTGCGATCTGGCCGAATTTCTTCGCAGCTATCCTGAAATTGACTGGCGGCCCCACTTCAATACGGCCCGCCGGCTCGGAGGACTGCGGAGCATGCTGGTCGGGCTGGTTCTGGCCCGCGATCTGCTCGGCGCGTCCCTCCCGGCTTGTTCCGCCGAGCTCATCGACTCCGACTCCGCGGTCGCGCGCCTGGCTGCAACGGCCAAATGGAATCTTAGGATGGGGAAGGATCCTGGAGAGCCTGTATCTCGCTATTTCTTCCAGCTACGGGCGAAAAAAGGGATACGCAAAAAGATCAGCCTCGCAATAGGCATTCTTGCCGACCGCACCTCCGAAGATGGCGATTGGATGATGCTCCCCCGGCCGCTGTGGTGGCTCTACCCTGTATTTCGACCTTTGCGGATGAGCAGCAAATTTTTACACCGCGGCTAAGTGCTATGACTTTCCTATCTCCCGTGTTCTTCCAGGTACTTCTCAACTTCAAGCGCGGCCATGCAGCCTGAACCGGCGGCGGTGATGGCCTGCCTGTAGCGACGGTCCTGAATATCTCCGCAGGCGAAGACGCCGGGAACTCTGGTGAAGACATAATCTGTGGTTTTGATGTAGCCGTCTTCGTCCAGATCGATTTGGCCGGCGAACATATTCGCATTCGGCTCGTGTCCAATGCCGAGAAAGAGCCCGCTGATGGGCAGCACTTCCTGCTTGCCGGTCGCCGTATCGCGCAGACGCACGCCGCTGACTTCCTTCTGCTCAACGCCCAGAACCTCTTCCACGGCGGTATTGGTGCGGAAGACGATCTGCGGATGGGCCATGGCGCGTTCCAGCATGATCTTCGACGCGCGGAAGTGCTCGCGACGGTGCAGCAGCGTGACCTTTTTGGCGAAGCGGGTGAGAAACAGCGCTTCTTCCATCGCGGAGTCGCCGCCGCCGATCACGGCAATCTCTTTGCCGGAGAAAAAGAACCCGTCGCAGGTGGCGCAGGAGCTTACACCATGACCGATGAGCGCCTGCTCCGAGGGCAGCCCCAGCCACCGCGCTGAAGCGCCGCTGGCGATAATCAGCGTGCGGGTATGGATGGTCTCCGCGCCCACCCTCAGCTCAAGAGGATGTTTGCTTAAATCGGCCATCGCCAGATGCGCCATGCGGAACTCCGCACCGAAGCGGGCCGCCTGCTGCTTCATGTTCTCGATCAACTGCGGACCCTGAATGCCTTCCGGCCAGCCCGGAAAATTCTCAACCAGGGTGGTGATGGAAAGCTGGCCGCCCGGCTCATGTCCCTCCAGGACCAGCGGTTTCAGGTTGGCGCGCGCGGCGTAAATTGCCGCAGTAAGCCCGGCACAGCCGGACCCGAGGATTACGGTGTCACGAATCGTGTCTGCCATGGATATGATTTGATTGTACCTTCTGGGTCAACCCGCGACAGAAGCCTCTGCTCCACGCCGGGTCTCGAGATATCGCGTGAGCATGGCGTCGATGGCGGCTCCCGCGCAAACGATTACCACCGGGTAAGCCTCAACGGTGTAGCGCGCTTCCGGGGCGGCGATCAGTGCCAATACAGCGCATCGCAAAACCACATACGCGCCCAGCAGCACGAGCCAGGGCACGCGCCTCCACAGCGCTCCCGCCAGCGCAGACAGCAAATACAAGAGATTCAGCAGCCCCAGGGCCATCGCACCCGCGCTCTGACGCGGATGGTCGCTCCAGCGCCACCAGAACACATCCAGATCAAATGCCTCGGTTCGTGGGCGCAGCCACATATCGGCCAGGCGAGCAGCCGGGAGCAGGAGATAGTAGCGAATCGGATGCTCCGCCACCCGTTCCGCCGCCAGCCGTCCGAAAGCGGCATCGAGCGAAGGGCTCATCTTCGTATGAGCGTTGTACTGGTCCAGCAGATCGCTGGTCTGGTCATACTGTGCTGGGGAATCGAAGGCTCGGGAGGGCAGGTCGTCAATATCAATCACGTCGCTGTCGAGGTTCCAATAGACGTTGCCGGTATTCACAAACTCCGCGTCCCAGGTCTTGAACCAGCGGATAAATCCAAGGTCCACCCGTTCACCCGGATTGTTGGCGTACTCGGGAGCCAGCGGCTGCAGCACATGAAAGGTCTTCCAATTCCGAATGGTCCATGGAACCAGCGGCAACAGTGAGAGCGCCACAAAGAGGCAGGCAAGGGAAGCGGTTCGCCGCTTTTCCGAGCGGCCGCCGTACCAGAGCAGGGCAATCAGGATTGCGCCGAAAAGGGCCAGCCCGTCAGGACGCAGCAAAATCGCCAAAGCTGCGACGCCGGCCAGAGGAATCACCTTCCGAAGCAATGACGAGAACCGTCGCAATTCGCCGCGCCGAAGGCTTCGCTGTAGCTCGCCAAAACAATAGAGTCCCGCGCTGACGGCGAAAACGGAGAGGCACTCGGTGAGCCCCGTGGCTGCGTAAGCTGCCGTGAAAATGCAAAGCGAGCCGAGCGCAAGCGTAATTTCGCCGGCGCGCTCGGACAAACTTCGGCGAGCAAACAGATAGAGCAGCCAGCAGCCCCAAAGGTCAATGACTGACTGCGCTACAAGCATCAGTCGAAAATGGCTGCCGAACAGCGCCAGAAACAGCGGATAGCCGGGGAGCCGGACCAGCGACGGCACCAGAACCCCATGCTTCCAGAGCCCATAAACGCCATGCTGAAAGAGGTTTTGCCCAAGCTGGATGTAGGTGGCGGTGTCCGGATCATAGGTGCGCGGAAACCAGATCAGCAGAAGGCGAAGCGCCGCGCCCGCCGCGAGAATCAACAGCAAGCGCCAGCGCCTCTTGTTGTCGCTCAGCATCCAGTCCTTCAATCCCCCTTCACACTACCAGAGCAGTGCGCCTGGTTGCGTGAGCGGCGTCGTGCGCACACTCCCATTTTGGAATGGGGCGGAAGCGCGCTCCCATTCTGGTCATGCTCGATGGGAATCTTCTCAGGATTTTTTCATATTGCTGCCCAGCCGTGGCGCAATAGGACTGAGGCTCCGCGTGGCTGCGCCGGGCCGGTAGTCAACGGCTATGAATCGACTTTGGAGAAAACTTCAACCGGCCAAAAACCTCGGCGCATTCGCGCTTGCTCTCGCGCTCTGCGCTTCAGCCTATGCTGGAGGCCCGCGCTACGTCGCCGGGACCAGCTACTTCGATCCCGCGATGGCCGGCAAACCAATTCTATGGGCCAACGGAATTTTGCGGTATTACACCGATCTTGGCGATCTCAGCCCAACCATTCCTCGCTCCCAGGCCAATGCCATGATTGCCGCCGCTGCTGCGGTGTGGAATGCCGTGCCGACCGCCGCGGTGAACATCTCAGACGGCGGAGACCTCAGCGAAGACGTCAGCGGAGCCAACGTCTCCTCCAGCGGAAACACGCTCACGCTTCCCGCCGATATTCAATCCGGCTACACCGCGAAACCGATCGCAATTGTCCTGGATGAAGACGGCTCGGTCATCAACGCATTCTTCGGCCCCGGAGCCAGCACGCCCACCACATGCCAGCAGAACGGCGTCTTCACCTTTGTGGACAATCTCTCGCCCTCCGGCTACATCGTTCACGCGCTCATGCTCATCAACGGGCTCTGCGCAACCAATTCAGCCAACGACGCTGTCCTCCAATACCAGCTTGTTCGCGCCTTCGGGCAAATTCTTGGTCTGGACTGGTCGCAGACCAACGAGGAGGATTTCGCCATCCACCAGCAAACCGAATCGGACCTGGACGGATGGCCCATCATGCATCCCATCGAGCGGCTGTGCAATAAGACCGGCGATACATGTATGCCGAACGGGACCACGCTGCGTCCGGACGACATCGCGGCGGTCAACCGGCTTTACCCGGTCACGGCATCGAACATCAGGAGCTTCAGAAACAAAAAACTCACCGCCGCCAACACGCTTTCTGTCACCGGGACCATTCGCTTTCGCAACGGTCAAGGGATGCAGGGCGTGAATGTGGTGCTTCGGCCTTACATCCCCGGAACCACGCTTCCGGATGTTCGCTATACCGTGACGGCAGTGAGCGGAGTGTATTTTCGCGGCCATGCGGAAAATCCAGTCACCGGCGCCACCGACACGCAAGGCAACGCGCTCAACCGGTTCGGCAGCGACGATCCCGCGCTCGAGGGATATTACGACCTGAGCGGCGTGCCTGTCCCGCCGGGGTATGCATCGGATGCGTGGCAACTGAGCCTTGAGCCCATTAGTCCGCTCTACAC
>JBOGMA010000599.1:0-8025 GCA_050746465.1 Acidobacteriaceae bacterium | reverse complement strand
GATTTGTTTGTAGCCAACATCGACGAAGAAATTTTCTCCCTCTACCACAATGACCATGACGGAACGTTTGACGATGACGCCATGCAGGCGGGCATCGGCATGGCGACTCGCTGGATGAGCGGGTGGGGGCTGAAGTTTTTCGATTACGACAACGATGGGGAACTCGACCTGATCCTGTGCAATGGCTTCCCCGACGATCTGGTAGATGACTTGAAGACGCAGGTGACATGGCAGGAGCCTCTGCTGCTCTTCCACAACGAAGGGAAGCGGTTTACCGATGTGAGCGCGCGCAGCGGGCCGATTTTCAGAGAGCGGTTTGCGGCGCGCGGGCTGGCGATTGGCGATTTTGATAATGACGGCGCGGTGGATGTGCTGGTCAGCGTGAATGACGCGGCTCCGATACTGCTGAAAAACAACGCGGCGAAGGGAAGCCACTGGCTGGGCGTAAATCTTGCGGGGAAAAAGTCGAACCCGGATGCGATTGGCGCGCGGGTGACGGTGAGCGCGGGGGGATGGTCGCGGTCGCGGATGAAAGTAGGCGGCGGAAGTTTTCTTTCCTCGTGCGATCCGCGGATGGTGCTCGGGCTGGGGCCGCGAAACAAAATCGACTGGCTGGAAGTGAAGTGGCCGCAGCCTGGAGGCGAAGTCGAGCGCTTTGCCAACGTGCCAATCGATCGCTACATCACCATCGTTGAAGGCTCCGGCAAGTGGAAATAACTCACTACGGAAACGGCTCGCCTGCGCGCGCAATGCGAATGCGGTGATCGGTGAAGTAGTTATGCATCTCCTTCACGTAGACCTTGGGCATGTGGCATGAGGCGCAGTCTTTTTTCGCCACCGGGCAGGCCTTGCCCGGATGTTCTTTGGTGAGTGCCGCACCGATGACGGTGTTGTGGCATTGCAAACAAGCGTGATCGTAGGAAGCGTCGTCGGTATTGAGTGGAAGGTGCGGATCGTGGCACGAGGTGCACACCAGGCGGGAATCTCCGGTCTTGCCCCAGCACTTGCTCGTAACGAGTCGAGCCGGCGCGGAACGCGCCTCGGAGGGTCCAGTCACATGAGAGAGCTTCACGTCCCACCAGGTTCCATGGCAGGCTCCGCAGAAATCAACCTGATCATTGGGGAGCAGATGCGCGGAGTTGAAGATATCGTCCTGCTTGCCGGCGCTGAGTTCGCCAGTCATGAGTGCCTTCATGTCAGCAACGTGCTTTGCACCGGGGCCATGGCAGGCCTCGCAGGTGACGCCGGGTATTAAATGCTGCTCGTCGAACTGATTTCCAATGACCGAGGCGGTGGTGTGGCAGGAAAAGCACTTTTTGACCTCGGAGGGAGGCACCAGCCGATCCATGGCCTGCTCCACGTCTTTCGGGTGAAGCAGGTCGCGCGAGGGCGTAAAGCCGAGCCCTTTCAGGCTTGTGAAATAGGTGACGCGGGCTTCGTAGAAATTTCCATCGCCGCGCTTGAAAAGATAGGACTGGCCGATGCGCGGGGTTCCGAAGGCCCAGAGCAGCGGCGATGATAGAGTCTGCTTGCCGTTCGTCACGGTATAGAGGCTGTGGTCGGCGTCAGAAGTGATGATGTAGTGATAGGGCCCCACGTCGAAGATGAGCTTTGGATGGGAGTGCAGCGCCTCGGAAAGATTCGCATGGAACGAGTTGCGGCGCATCGCTGTCTTGGCCTGGTCTTCAAATTTCTGGGCGTGGCATTGGCGGCATGCTTCCGGCCCAGCGTATTCACTGCGCGAGTCGGCGGCTCGGGTTGGCCAGAAGCCGGGGTCCTGCAGGTGGTCCTCTGTGGAAAGCTGGGCGTGGACGAGGGGAGCCGTTAAGGCAAAGAAGGCCAGCCAAAGGAGCAACTTGCGGGGCGGCGGAGCGGAAGCGGAAAGCGTTGCCACGGGCGTCTGGCAATCACGATAGCCGGGGAGAATGCAGTAAAGCAAGGGGCTGCGTCCGCGAACAGGCAACGTGCCGCCCGAAGTCGAGCATCGAATGCGGTGGGTTCAATCTGAACAGCCTATGGAATTCCGCTACCTTCAGATTATGCAACTGCTTTCAAAAGGGTGTAACTGTTTACATATCCGCCTGAACGGGTATAGATTTGTGGCTGAAGGTAAATAGAGGAACAACTTTTTTCGTAGCTTGCAGGGGCCGTGGCCGCTATGCAGGCTATTTTTCAGGAGGTCCTTATGAAGTGCATGATGCGTGCGTGGAAGTGCATCCTGCCTATGATTGCGGCGCTGTCTCTTCTGATTCCCCCGTCGCAGGCGCAAACGGTATTCGGTGGGCTTTCCGGTACGGTTACAGACCCAACCGGAGCGGTGATTCCCAACGCAAAGATTCAGGCTGCAAATGAAAAGACGGGAACGGTGTCGAGTACCGTTTCTACCTCGGCTGGCGCGTACCATTTACCTGAACTGGCGATTGGGACGTATGACCTTACGGTGAGCGCCCCCGGTTTCCAGACGCAAACGCTCAAGAACATTCAGATCAACCTGCAGGTTACGACTGGTGTGAACGTCACGATGCAGGTGGGCAGCGAAGCGCAGACGGTCACCGTCAGCGCGGGAGCGTCGCAGCTACAGACCCAGACATCGGATATCACGGGATCGATTACAGACCGGGAATATCTCAAGCTGCCGCTGGCGCTGGGTGGCGTCGGCGCCTTCCGTTCGCCGGAGGCGTTTATCTTTCTGCTGCCGGGCAATACGGGTCCGGGGACAAGCAATAGCCCGAATGGCATTTTTTTCAGCAAAATCGCCGGCGGGCAGAATTTCGGTGCCGAGGTGCTGATCGATGGGTTGAGCCAGCAGCGCAGCGAAAACGGATCGTCATTTGACGAGGAGGCGCCGTCGGTGGACGCGCTGCAGGAACTGACAGTGACACAGGCAGTTCCGCCGGCGCAATACAACCGCACGACTGGCGGCATTGAGAACTTTGCGACCAAGAGCGGCGGAAACGCCTTCCACGGGTCGGCGTACGAGATTTGGCGGAACACAGCACTCGACGCGAACAACTGGTTCAACGGAGGGCTGGAAGCGCAGGCTTGCGGCGCGAACCCAACGGCGACTTGCGCGTCTCCATTTACAACCCCTGTGGACCGGAAAAATGACTACGGCGGGACCTTTAGCGGGCCAGTCTGGATTCCGAAGGTCTACAACGGGCATGACCGGGTGTTTTTCTTCTTCGCCTGGGAGCAGTTGAAGTACGCGCAGGGCGGCGTAACGACGAGGACGATCCCGACAGCGCAGGAATTAGGCGGAGATTTCTCCAATCCCGCGATCTTTAAAACCGGCACGCCGGTCGGGACGAATCCTTGCGACGGCACACCGATCTATCAGGGGCAGATCTTCGATCCATCGACAACCCGGATCGTGAATGGAACGCCATGTCGCACAGCATTTCCGGGCAACAAAATTCCATCAACGAATTTTTCAGCGGTTGCACAGAAGCTTCTGGCATATTTCCCAGCGCCGACAAACAACGGCGTGTTCAATAACTTCACATACAAGAGCTCGTCGCCTATTGAGAACACTACCTACACGGTTCGGATTGACGCCAACCTTACGCAGAACAGCAAACTGTGGAGTTCCTACAGCACCCGTGACAACAACCGTGTTTCTGGAGCACCGCCAAACCTGCCCTACCCGATCGACAACGCCACGTGGAAGCAGGATTTTGAGACGCATTTCTGGCGACTCGGATGGGATTATTCCTTCAGTCCGACTTTGCTCAATCACCTGATCATCGGCTCCAACCGCAGCAACAGCATCAATTTCGCACTGCCGGCGTTGTCCGGCACCGACTGGTACTCGCAACTTGGACTGACGAACGCGGTCAGCAACAACTTCCCAGTCGTGACCAATGGATTCACGGCCCAGGAAGGTATGCCGAACAACGGCGACAACATCGATAACGGATTGCGGCTGGTGGAGAGCATAGCCTGGCAGAAGGGGAAGCACAGCCTCGACATCGGAACCGATATCCGCTATCAGCAATACTCACCTATCAACAACAATTCGCCCTCGATTAACTTCGGAGGCGGACAGACTGCGATTTCCCCAGGGAACGCCCAGACCGGCAATGGCCTGGCTAGCGAATTGTTGGGCGAGGCGACGAACGGCGGCCAGAACGTCTATGCGCATCAGTCGCGCTGGATTTCCTGGTACTACTCCGGATATGTTCAGGATGACTGGAAGGTGACGCGAAACCTCACTCTGAACCTTGGCGTGAACTACAGCGTGGATGTCCCTCGGCATGAGGCGCAGAACTTCACCTCCAACTTCAGCCCGACAGCGAACGATCCCGAATTTAATGTTCCAGGCGCGCTGGTGTTCGGAACAGAGTGCCATTGCAACACGAAGTGGGCGAATACCTACTACAAGGACATTGCTCCGCGCGTGGGCTTTGCTTATTCGCCGTCGTGGCTCAATGGCAAAACGGTTATCCGCGGTGGGGCAGGAATTATCTATGGCCCGCTGCAATACGATGACTTTGGCGGATCGATGAACTCGGGATACAAATCAAATCCCAGCTTCAACGCGGCGGACAACTATACTCCGTCGTTCCAGATTGACAATGGTTACCCGGCCTTCCCGCAGCCCCCCGATCTTGATCCCGGTCTGTTCAACGGCGCATTCATGTCGAGTTCTTACATTGCGCCGGACGCGGCCCATCCAGCCAAGGTCTACAACTATGACCTGCAGGTGCAGCAGCAGTTGGCCAATGATTTGATTCTGAGTGTCGGCTTTGTGGGCAGCGAAGCGCAGAACCTGCAGGCCAACAATCAAAACATCAACAACATTCCGCTTTCGGACCTCGCCCTGGGCAATGAGCTTGCCAAACCGTTGCAGGGCAATTCCTATGGAGTGCCAACGCCCTTCCCCGGGTATTTCGGGCTGTGGGGCAATGGCGTTCAAATCCAACAGGCGCTGCGGCCCTTCCCGCAATACGACTTCATCGACTCAGGCTGCTGTCTTCAGGACACCGGACACTCCAGCTACGACGCTCTGCTGGTTTCTCTCAGCCGCCGTTTCCAGAATGGCTTGAGCTTACAGGCCTCCTATACCTGGCAGAAGAACCTGAACGATACGGATAGCACACTGCCCAACACCAACCCCGGCCAGCCGCAGGTGCAGAACCCGGCTAACCTGCACGATGAAAAAGCCATAAGCGTCCAGGACATTCCTCAGACCTTCGTGGTGAGCTACGTCTACGAGTTGCCGTTTGGGCGAAACAAGCGCTTCCTGAGTCATGGGGCGCTGAGCTACATCGGCGGCGGATGGCAGATTGGAGGCATCCAGCGCTACCAGAGTGGGCAGCCAATCGCTTTCTGTTGCGCCAGCGGCATTCCTGGGTGGCAACAGGCAATCCGCTACAGCTATATCCCGAACGCGCCGGTGAAAAGCGCCGCGTACCGGCACGGCCATGTCGATCCGTTCGCTGGCGGAGGGCTCTCCGATCCAAACAGCAACAGCTTCTTCAATGGTGCGCCTAATAATTCCGCATATGGCCCGAATACACCGGTGGCATTTTTTGACGAGAACCTGGCTGTCAACGGCGGTGCTCCCGGGCCCTACGTGCTTGGGAACACACCACGTGTCACCGGATACCGAATGCCGCTGTGGTTGAACGAGGACTTCAGCCTACTGAAGGACACGCCGATTCGCGAGAACCTGGTTTTTGAGTTGAAAGCCGAATTCCTGAACGCCTTTAACCGGCACATCTTCGGGTGGCCGAATCTTAATCCTGCCGCGCAGACGTTCGGGGTTCCGACGTTTACAGCGAATGGACCTCGGGCAATCCAGATAACGGGCAGGCTGCAGTTCTGATCTGAGCACGAACGAGGTTCCAAGCACTCTACATCGGCGACGGATTCCCGTCGCCGAACTTTATGGGAGAATCTTAGCTATTGCTGCTTGTTGTGCGTTGCGGCGGCATTCGCCTGATTCAGCTTGAGAAAATCTTGAACGCTGCGACCGCTCGCCTGCTCCGACTGCCGTTTCAGCGCCTGGTATTTCAACACAGCCTCACGCGCCTTCGCCTGCTCGCCAAGCCTGCGATAGATGTGCGACAGCTCGTACCAGGAGCGTAGCTGAAGTTCGCCCCGCAGTTCGGTGGCGCGCTGAAACTCGGCTGCGGCTTCTTTGTATCGGCCCAGCGATTCCAGCACCCGGCCCAGGTAGTAGTCCGCCTGCGACGGCAGCCGATATAGCTTGACGACTTCTTCAAGCAAAGGAAGCGCCTGCTGCGCGTCGCCTGCTTCGGCCTCGGAACTGGCGAGGTTGTACATGGCGATGGGGTTGCCGGGGGCAAGCTTCAATTGTTCGGTGAAAGCCTTCACGGCGAGGGCATTCTCGTTGAGAGCGCGATATTCCCAACCCATGGCCTCGTAGAGTGCGGCCTGCCGCGGCGAGATCTTGATCGCCTTCTGGTAATCCTCCACCGCATGCTGGTGGTCGCCCGCCTGCGAATCAATCACGGCGTCCAACTGATGCAGCCGCCACGAAGTGGGGTCGAGTTTGTAAATCTGCCCGTAGCTTTGTTTGGCGACAGCCAGATGCGCCTGCACCCGGTAATCCAGCACGTTTTCGTCTTTCGGATTCAGTTCCGCCGCGCGATCGAGCGGCCCCACGGCCTTTTCCGGATGTCCGGTGTTGAGTTCCACAATCCCGAGCCAGGTGTAGGCCTGCTCATTCGTCGGGTCGTCTTTGACTGCTTGCTGGAGGTCGGCGATGGCCTGGTCGGGACGGCTTGTCTGATACTCCGCGATGCCCAGGAAGAGGTGAGCTCCTGGAGCATTGGGATCGAGGGTGAGCGCCTTGTGAATGTCGCTTATGGATCCGGCCAGCTTGCCCTGCTTGAGTTCGGCCAGACCCATGTCCAGCCAGGCCGCCGCAAGATTAGGAGAGGCGACCGTGGCCTTGCGAAAAGCGGCCTCGGCAGCCGCGGCATTGCCCGCGCGCATGGCCGCTGAGCCCTGGTGCATCAGGCTCTGTGTTTCGTCGGTCGCGCTGCTTTGCGCCAAGGAAGAAAGCCGTGCGCAGCATAGAAGGACAACCACTAAAAACGAGGTTCTACGAAGCATTTGCGGCTTCATGGCCTTAGTCTAGCAATCCTGATGGGTGATTGGCCTGCCTGGAGGTGAGACAGCAGGGTTTCGCGCGCAGAACGGCTTGGAAGCAGAAAGGGAAGAAAATCCGCTAAATTACCCTATACAGGTACACAGGTTTATGGTTAAATGTTTTTGGCGTCCAGACCTGCCCGCAATGGTCTGGAACGCATGAGTAGCATGACATCGCTGAATCGAGTATGCGTCGATTTCTGTTGACATTCGCATATCAGGTCATGTAGTCAAACGTTTCAGTTCAAGCTATGTAGTTTTCACGGAATCTGAATGGCACCTGGACAATAGAGCCGGGGCGGCGGATTGCAGGAAGCAGTGAAGGAACTATTTGAAGGAGGCAATATGCGCAAATATTTTGAAGGTCGAGGTGCGCGCCGGATACATCTGCTCGCGTACTCCCTTCTGGCGGTTCTGCTGAGTATCCCACTCGGTCTGCACGCCCAGCAGTACTCCGGAACAATTAATGGCACGGTAACAGACACGACAGGGGCTGCGATTCCCGGAGCGACGGTCAGGGTCACGAATACGGGAACCCAGGCGAAGGTCACGCAACAATCGAATGGCGCGGGTGAATTCACCTTCGCGCAGATGGCGATTGGGACGTATGAGGTCCAGGTTTCGGCGCCTAACTTTAAAGACTTTGTGGAAACCGGTGTGGTGGTGCACACCTCGACCGCGACGACCATTCCGGTAATCATGCAGGTCGGCTCGAAGGCCCAGACCGTCACAGTCCAGGCGAACGCCATTCAGGTTCAGACCACATCGGCGGCTATCGGTGAAGTGGTCAGCAGCACTCAGGTACATGAACTGCCGCTGAACGGCGAAAACTTTGTGGGCCTCACGCAGCTCTCACAGGGCGTGAGCGCGGCTCAGGGGTCGATTTTTGTAGGTAAGGGGCTGGAC
>JBOGMA010000598.1:0-3471 GCA_050746465.1 Acidobacteriaceae bacterium | reverse complement strand
GTCTGGTGGTTCCCGGTCTGCTGCATCCTTTCTATGCTGAGGTCGCGCAATCTCTGTCGGTCGCTATTCGGAAAAAGGGGTATTCCCTGATTATTGCTTCCTCCGAAGAAGATCCTGAGCTTGAGCGGCGGGAGATTCGTCAGTTGCTGGCCCGGAGACTTGACGCGCTTGTGATCGCCTCCACGGGAGACAACATTGAGCAATTCAAAATTTTGGAGCGGAAAAAGCAGCACTTCGTCCTCATCGATCGTGACTTTCGCGATCTTTCCGCTAACTTTGTCGGCATAGATGATGAAGCGGCAGGCCGGATCGCCACCGAACACCTGCTCAATATCGGCTGTCGGCATGTCGCGCATATCCGCGGGCAGGGAAACAGCACCGGCATCGGCAGGTACAAAGGCTATCAATCAGCTTTGCTCAATCGCGGTCTTCCCGAACTTCCCGACTATGTGGTGGGCACCAACAACGTCGATACAAATAGCATTCAGCAGGGGTTTGAGGCTGTTCGCCTCCTGCTGCGTCGCAATCCCAGGCCGGATGGGGTGTTTTGTTACAACGACCCTCTTGCCATCGGCGCAATTGATGCGATTCTGGAAGAAGGTCTTCGAGTGCCTGAAGACATTGCCGTAATCGGCTGTGGAAACCTACATTACGACAGGAACCTCCGAGTTCCACTTTCCAGCATCGATCAACATAGCTCGGAGATCGGACGACGTGCGGCGGACCTTGTGCTGAGTATCATTGAATCCAAACAGACACCCCGGCCGCGCAGTTGCATCCTCGAGCCTGTTTTAGTTGTCCGCTCCTCAACCCAGTGCCAGCGCGATACGATTCATCAGAGTTGAGAAGAATCGCGGGCGTCATCGCCTTGCAGGCCGAGCATCAGGCCAGGGTCACTTTGAACGCCGCTGCATAATCTACCGCCGGTCGATACCTTTTCGGAAACTCCACCCGCAAACCATCGGCATGCTGTCTCCAGTTCACCCTGTCACCTGTTCCAAGAAGTTCCACCTTGGCGACTTTGCCCGGCCGGGTTGCAGCTGCAAGTCCGAGCGATTGAATAACCACCGGTTCGGTCGGCACGCCCAGCACAAGCGCGTAGATTACGTTATTCGCTTTGTTGCGAGTAAACCGGATGTCCTTCGCCCCTAGCTTGCTGACGCTCTTTCCCTGGAAGGATCCGGCCTTTACGCTATTGGCCCCTTCCCCATAGACCTTCCACGGCCGGGTCTCATAGATCGCTTCGCCATTGACCTGCATCCACGAGGTCACCCCGTCGAGTACCGCGATTTCTTTGCTGTCAATGGTTCCGTCAGGTCTACCCGGAATATTCAGAATGAAAGTTCCGTTCTTGCTGACCGTATCAATGAGCCAGTGAATGACGTCGCGTGGCGGCAGGTAGCCACCGTATTCGCCCGGTTTCTCGTAGAGCCAGCGGGCATAGTGCCACTCGCCGATGCAAGTCTCCGACTGCCAGGGATACTTCATGATGCCGCTCGTGAGGCCGCGCTCATAATCGGCGATCACAGCTTTCGCCAGGCGATCCGGGACCTCCTTTATATTCAAAACGGCTTCCATTTTGCCGCCATGCGTCTTCAGATTGTTGTTATAGAAGTACGCGCCGATATTCATTCCGCCCCATCCCAGCGGCAGCAGCGGATTATCAAAGTACAGGAGGTCAGGATTGTGCTGATCGATCAGGTCACGCGTACGATCGTAAAAATCTTTGACATAAGATACATCCGGGAGCGCGTCAAACGGATGTTTCACACTGTAGAGACGCTGCGGATCCAACCCCTGCCACCATTGATCCCTGCCCTCTGAAGCATAGAGATCTCCATCGTACGGAACGCCGGCCAGTGGCCCAGACTTATCCGCGCCGTGCGAGGGCTGAAACCACCACCAGTTGCGGTGCTGATGCACGGTGACACCGAAACGCAATCCCTGCTTCCTCGCCGCGGAAGCCCACCCGCCAATTACGTCCCGATGCGGACCAATCGCCTCAGCGTTCCACGGCTGATGCTTCGAATCCCAGGCGTCGAAACCATCATGGTGATTGGCGAGTGCAACGAAGATCTTCGCGCCGGCCTTCTTGTAACGCGCGATAAGTTCGTCAGGCTCCCAATTCAATAGAGTCCACTGTGCGCACAGATCCTTATATCCAAATCGTGAGGGTGGCCCATAATGCTCGACGTGATATTTGTTCTGTCGCGACCCCTCAATGTACATATTGCGCGCATACCAATCACCGGCTTCGGGCACGCATTGTGGACTCCAGTGTGCCCAGATGCCGAACTTTGCATCCTGGTACCAATCTGGCGCCTCGTACTGCAGCAATGAATCCCACGTAGGCTTATATGGACCTGCTCCTGCGAGATCAGGAATCGGCGATTTCATCGGCACGCCGTCCCACGATCCGCCTGGGACGGGCAAAGCCGGAGGCTTACCCCACGCGGTTGGCCTCCATGTCGCGTTGTCCAGCATCGCCTGGACTATTTTGCCGCCATTCAACTCGTAAAATGCTCTCTCCTCCGGCGGTAAGGCGCAGAATTGAGCATAGTCTTCGATGTATCGATCGAATTCGTCAGGTAATTCCAACCCGCTGCTTTGTACGATTTGTCCCCAGCCCGGTATGGCTCTCGATGCGGCTGTAATCGCCAGAATCTTGCAGAAATCCCGTCGTTGCACAATTAACTCCTGTCAAATTCGCGAAGCGGTGACGCCGTCCCCGCCGTTCTCGTTGCCAACGAGTGCCGATAATAGCAAGCGATATCCAAGCATGTCAACGATACAGTTAGCGGTGTCTGCATAGTCTCCACTTCCACTCACGCTAATAGCTATAGGGCTTATTTTCGTTCTGCGAGGGGAGCACTGATCTATGCTGATTTCCGGAATCCTTAACCCGCGGATAAACTCATCATTGGTCGGGAGCCGTCACGCCAACAACCTGGTGATTGCGGACTGCGGATTTCCCATCTGCAGGACCAAGTCCACAAACTTTGGATTCAATCTCATATATGACAATTCATCCGTTGAACGTTCTTCGCCGGCCCGCACTGATCGCCTTCGCGGTGGCCGGAGTCTTCCTCCCGCAAATAGGACAGGCCCAGATGCCGGGAGCATCGGTCCCGGCGCTGCCCTCGATCACGGTGACGCAGTCCGCGCATGGGCTGCACGCCTCAGTCGGGAAAGAAACGGTGGACGTGACGGTTTGCGGCGGTTCTGTCATTCATGTGGCTACAACGCCGGAGGGCGTGCCGGACACATCGCTGAAGCCTTGGATTCTGGGACCGAAGAATTCGTGTCCAGGGGGTGATTTCCAATACGCAAATGACGGGAAGACGGCGACGCTGACGACTTCGAGGCTGAAGGTTCAGTTTTCGCTGGAGCGCGGGAATTTGGTTTTTGAAAAGGCGGACGGGAGCCCGCTGCTGCGCGAGGGCAATGCGGTCCCGCGGACCTATAAACCGG
>JBOGMA010000597.1:0-5031 GCA_050746465.1 Acidobacteriaceae bacterium | reverse complement strand
TTCTAGATTCGCAGGATGGAGATTACGGCAGGCGGAGATTGCGGCAGTGCGAGGCTATGCTGCCATACCTCGCCCGGCAAACGTGAGGGAAGCTGCAAACCAGCGTCAAGGGGAAGATCGGCTGAAGCGTTCAGGCTGTCGCTGGCATGCGTGGTTGGAAGCTGCGCCACATTCCACTGGGCTGTGATCGGCGCTTCCATCTGACAACAGTCGTGCGCGGCTGCCATTTCCATATGGCCGCACTGACTTGCCATCTGCTTGCAGCAGGCGCGTTCCGCAGGGGTCAGAGTTGCGCTCGGAACAGCACATGCCATCGCCGGAGCGACGAGCGGCAGCAGGACCGCTACGATCAACTCGAATTGGCGCATGGTTCTCACGCAATTCTATCAGTCCAAATCAGTGTACTCTCAATGCGTTCGTCGCTTCCATTCCGCCCAAAGTTCGATTCCCGTGGTCGATGAACGCATTGGCGATAAATCACTCGTCGGCAGATGTCAAAGTCTAGCCACTGAGCCGGGTGCCCCACATCTCGCGTTTGAGATGTGGGCTGGTACCAGCCTGACTTACGGAGGCTGGTCCCATATCCCCCTTCTAAAAACGAAAATCGAATTGGGTCCCCCACACTACGAAGGCCAGTATGGGCCAGGCCTGGCTTGAACAACTAGCGGGGTATGAGACGATCGTGCAGGTGGAGACCAAGGGGAATCCGGCCGACCTTGCGCCTGCGGTGGAAAACACCATCCACGAAATCGATCCACGGCTGCCGGTTTTCGATGTGCGTCCCATGCGCGAGAGTACCCAGATGGCGAGCAGTTTCGCCGTCATACAGAGCGCCCTGGCGGGAATGTTCGCGCTGATTGGGCTGGTTCTTGCGATAACCGGAATCTACGGAGTCGTGGCCTATCGAACCCAAATGCGGACCCACGAGATCGGAGTGCGAATGGCTCTCGGCGCTTCGCGCGTCGATGTATTGCGGCTCGTGCTGTTCCAGGGATTATCGCTCACAGGCATCGGGCTTGCGCTGGGACTGGCGATTGCGTTGGGGCTGACGCGTCTTATCGCCCGGCTGTTGTACGGAATCGGAGCCAACGATCCGGCCACCGTAGTTTCCGTCGTCATGCTCCTGGGAGCGATGTTTTTGCTGGCATGCTACCTTCCCGCACATCGAGCGATGCGCCGGAACCCCGTGACCGCGATTCGCGAACTGTAAGCTGCAGTTCGAACTCACCGCGAATTTGAGCGAATCAGGCGTATGCGCGGTGCTCCACCGACAACAAGCCGGGTGCCCACATCTCGCTTTTGAGATGTAGGTCGGTACGAACCTGGCTTACCGAGGTTGTCCCCTATCTCCCTTCGCGCGGATTCCGTCCAAAATACAATCGATCCCGAAATTAAAGGCGCCGTCGACGCTTTCGTTGAATACTCCCGAACGAAGCGCATCCAGCAGGATCGGGTATCGTTCAGCGTCCGACTGCAACCACTGAGCTAGTTCGCGCGCGCGTTGCGCTCCGGCGCCGCTGCTCGTTCTGATTTGCTGAAAAGTTGCGTGTCCTCGGACGTGTCCGACGATCGCAAGAAACGCGTGATGCCGCTCTTTCGGCCGCAAGCCGGATTCCGCCAGCATGGCCAGTGCCGCTTCCATCCACAAAAGTTCGTTCGGTCCCATTGGACTTTGCCGCGCAGCCGTGGCCTCCAGAAACCATGGATGGACCTTATAAATAGCAAGGCAGCGCCGCGCCCACTCTTTGAGGCGCTTATTCCATGGTGAGGAGGGTCTTCCAAAGTGGAACGGTGGGTCCACCGCAGAATCGATCATCCTGGCGACTACATCCGCCTTGCCGGGAAAATATCGATACAGTGCCATCGTGGTGAGACCCACTTCACGCGCGAGCCGCTGCATGGTCAGGGCAGCCAGTCCTTCGCGGTCGACGAGCCGGATCGCAACTCGCGTAATGTGATCGGCGCTCAACGATGGTTTGGGCCCGTGGGTCGGAGCGGGTTTCCTGGCCCAGGCCAATTTCGCTCCGGTGGATTTCTTACCTGGCATCGTGCGCTTCGAATCTCCCACGCACCAGCTTACCCGGTGCGTCGTCAAATATTCCCTGCGATACATTCTTGTACTGCTCTTAACAACTGTGTACAGTATACACAGTTGTTAAGAGGCTCCTATGGTTTGGATTATTTGTTCAGCTCTGCTGTGCTTGATCGCGGGTGTGCCTGCTGCTCTGCTGCTTTATCGAAAGCTCCGCCAGGCGAAGATAGCCTCGGCACTGAAGATCGAAAATGAGCAAGGAATCGTCGAGGAGCGTTTTATTCCGATCGGTGGTATCGAGCAGTGGATCTCTATCCGGGGCGAGGACCGGAACAATCCTGTCGTCCTTGTAATCCATGGCGGCCCAGCCAGTTGCTATTCCATCTTTACTCCCCATCTGCGTTCGTGGGAGAACCACTTCACCATCGTCCAATGGGATCAGCGTGGCGCCGGCAAGACCTTCGCAAAGATGGGACCGTACGGCAGCGGCGAAATAAGTATGAAGCGGCTGACTCGTGATGCGATCGAAGTTTCAGAGTATCTGCGCACACATCTTCACCGGGATCAAATCTTTTTGCTGGCGAGTTCCATGGGCTCGACGTTTGGCTTGCAGGTTGTACGCAGCCGGCCGGACTTGTTTTATGCCTACATCGGAACCGATCAGAATGTTGGGATGGCGCGCGGGAGAGAGGAGAATCACCGCCAGGTGCTGGACCGGCTGCGTGAACACGGCATGACGAAGGGTATCAAGGCGCTGGAACAAATTGGATCAAATCCGACGCTCTGGACTCATCGCGACTTTAAAATAGTTGCGCAATGGACGATGAAATCCGACCCAACCGGCTACCACCGCACCATCAAATTGCTCAAGGACGCGGTTTGGTATGCACCAGAGTGGAAACTCCGCGATGTTCGCGCCTTTGTGAAAGGCATGAATTTCTCACTGGAGCAGCTGCTGCCGGAGATTGTTCGATACGATGCGTGGGCAGCTGGTACGCGATTCGAAATACCGATCTTCTTCTTTCAAGGTGAAAACGACGTGTTGACGCTGCCGTCACAGGCAAAATCATATTTTAACGATATCCATGCGCCTCTGAAGCACATGGAGATGATCTCGGACGCAGGCCATTTCGCCGCCTTTTTGCAACCCGAACAGTTTCTCGAGGATCTGCTGACTTACGTTCGCCCACTGGCGTATGCGTCCGGCAAAAGATTGTTCACCGCGAACATAGACCAGGAGGCAATGCCGTCCGAAGTTTGATGCGGTACGCTTTCGGGTAAAAGGTCGTTCGAACTCCTACACATCGAGTTCTCCCGCTGTAGTTCATTTATCTTGTTGAGTTTTCTTGAAAGTCCCTTGTGCCTGATTTATGGATCTCGCATGCCTCAACTTTCCTGTTTCCTATGAAGGACAGAATTTCGCAAATTTTCCCAATCTCGTTCAGCACTCAATAATATTCAGAGCCAGCCCCGCCAGCGAAGTCTCTTTGTACCGGGACTGCATATCCAGCCCCGTCTGGTACATCGTGTGGATCACCTGGTCCAGCGAAACCTTGTGCCGCTCCGTTTCATTCATCGCGATCCGGCAGGCATGCACCGCCTTCACCGCGCCCATGGCGTTGCGCTCAATGCAGGGAATCTGCACCAGCCCGCCAATCGGGTCGCAGGTCATACCCAGGTTATGTTCCATCGCAATCTCCGCCGCGTGCTCCACCTGGCCGTTGCTCCCGCCGAGCGCCGCCGCCAGCCCACCGGCAGCCATTGAACAGGCCACGCCCACCTCGCCCTGGCAGCCCACCTCCGCTCCGCTGATCGAGGCATTCTCCTTATATAGGACCCCAATCGCCGCCGAGGTCAGGAAATACCGCAGCATCCCCTCCTCGTCTGCGCCTTCAATAAATGTCTGATAGTACCGAGCCACCGCCGGCACCAGCCCTGCCGCCCCGTTCGTGGGAGCCGTCACCACCCGCCCCCCAGCCGCATTCTCCTCATTCACCGCCATCGCATAGACCGTAACCCAGTCCAGCGGAGCCAGAGGATCCCGATTCCCCTTTCCCTCTCGCAGCCGGGCCGCCAGCGCGGGAGCGCGCCGCCGCACATTCAGCCCGCCCGGCAGAATCCCCTCCGTCGCCATCCCCCGCTCGATGCACCCCTGCATCACCTGCCAGATCCGCAAAATCCCAGCCCGCACCTCCGCCCCCGACCGAACCGCACTCTCATTCGCCAGCATCACCTGCCAGATCGCCAATCCATGGTCCGCCGCCACCTTCAGCAGATCCGCCGCCGTCTTGAACGGATACGGCTGCGCGATGGCCGCCTCGTGCGCGTCCGTCTCCCCGGCCTCCGCATCTGACCGGATGAACCCACCCCCAATCGAGAAGTAGGTCTCGCAAGCCAGCGAACTCCCAGCCGCGTCGAACGCCGTAAACCGAACCCCATTCGGATGCCTCGTCTTCGCCTCCGGCGGAAACATCTCGTCCCGATGAAACACCAGGTCTCTGGACTCATCAAATCCAACCGCCTGACTCCCCAAGAGCCGAAGCGTTTTGGACCCACGAATCTCAGCAAGTTTTGGCTCAATCGTCGCGGGATCAATCGAAGCCGCCTCTTCCCCGCTCAGCCCCAGCAGCACCGCGCGATCGGTCCCGTGGCCCTTCCCCGTCAGCGCCAGCGAGCCGTAAAGGTCAGCCCGAACCGCCGCAACTCTGCCCAGAATCCCGGACTCCTCAAGCGTTTGCGCAAACCGCCGCGCCGCCCGCATCGGCCCCATCGTATGCGAACTCGAAGGCCCAATCCCAACCTTGAAAAGGTCAAAAATGCTCGTTGTCACAGCACAGTGTAGTCCCGTTTGGACAGGCACGGCTCGACACATTACTTAAGGAACCCGCCCGAACCACTTTGGGACGTTTTCTTGGCCGCGCCGCAAGCCCGCTGCCCTATCCTTCAACCTGTATGCTCTTCAAGGCCCTCAGCGCAGCGGTTTACGGAATCGACGCGAA
>JBOGMA010000596.1:0-17862 GCA_050746465.1 Acidobacteriaceae bacterium | reverse complement strand
TCCGATTCCGGCGGCGATGCCGACTCCCAGCAACACCAGTGCGTGCCTCAGCACCAGCCAATGAACATTCCCCCGCGGAGCGCCCAGCGCCAGCCTCACGCCGAACTCGCGCGTGCGCTGGCTGACCGTATAGGAGAGCAGTCCGTACAATCCCGCCACGGCGATCAGCAGCGCGGCCAGGCCGAACATCGCAAGCAGGCGCGCGGCCAGCGTCTGGCTGCCCATCGAGTCGTTCACCACCTGCTGCATCGGTTCGAGTTGATCCATCCCAATCTCCGGACGCAGCGCGTGGACTGAATCCTGAATCGCTTTCTCCGCCTCAGCCGCGGGGAGCTGCGTCCTCACCGCAACGTTCATCAGAAAGCCGGACAGAATCGGGTAATAGTCATCCTTCGGAGTAAGCTGCATCAGATCGATGTCCATCTCCGGCGTCGAAGAGTCACTGGGCGACCACTGCCGCACGTTGTCCGCAACGCCGACAATCGTGCCCCATTCGCGGACGGGGTCCTTCTTGTTCCCAACCTCAATCTGCTTGCCGATCGGATCATCATTCGGAAAAACCTTCCTCACAAAGGCCTCATTCACCACAACGGAAATCGGCGTATTCGTCGTGTCCACATCGTTGTTAAAGAAGCGCCCCTTCAGCAGGCGAACCTGATAGGTCCGGTAGTATCCAGCGGTGGTCGCGCGCACCTGGGCTTCAGCCTCATCGCTCTTTTTCGCGTACTCCTGGCCTTTCACTTTTATGCTGGATTGGAAAACCCAGTTCGGCTGCAGCGGGCGCACCGTGGTCAATCCCGCCGCTTCAATTCCCGGCGTATGCTTCAGCCGCTCCATCAAGGGCTGATAGAAGCTCGTTATCAGGTTCGATTCTGCCGATTCCTTGCGGACCACCCACCACTCTCCATGGGTCGGAAAATATAAGTTGCCCGACACCACATTTTCAGCGACAAATCCTTCCTCAGCATGGCGCAGCGCGAGCAGCGTACGCATCATGAGCCCAGCGGCAATCAGCAAGGCCAGCGTCAGCGTGATCTCGCCGACCACCAGCGCATCGCGCCAGAAAACCTGCTTCCGGCTTACGCCGCCTCCCGTCGTGCCCTCGCGCAAACCATCCTGTGCTGGAACCCGCGCCGAAATCCACGCCGGAGCCAGCCCGAACAGCAGCGCCGAAACCACCGTTGCGGCCAACAGATACGCACATACGGTTCCGTTGATGTGAACGTAGGAGCCGAAGATCACCCGAGCGGACAGATAATGCCGCAGCACATGAAGCGCGATTGCCGCCAGACCGAGCCCGATGGCTCCGCCGCCGATTGCCAGCAGCAAACTTTCCGTCAAAACCTGCCGCACCACGCGCCCGCGCGGCGCGCCCAGCGCAGTCACGATCGCCATTTCACGACGACGTCCGTTGGCGCGCGTCAGCATGAGACCGCCGACGTTTGCGCATGCGATGAGCCAGACGGCGAGCACCGCAAGGTCCAGTGCACGCAGCGCGGGACGCACGGCACCGGTCAGCCAGTCCCGATAGTTTTCTACTTTGATCGGCTCTTTCGACTCATCTTTCGGATACTGCTTCCGTAACTGCTCATGAATCCCGTTCAACTCCGCGCGCGCCTGTTGGATCGTCGCTCCCGGCCGCAGCAGCCCGAATGTCGAAAGGGCCGCGCTGCCACGATCCATCAAATCCTTGTCATCGTTGAGCAGCGGAGTATATATCTCCTGCGCCTCCGCATGTCCGGGAAAATCCACATCCGGCGCCAACACGCCGACCACGGTATAGGGATCGCCGTTGATCGTTACCTGATGTCCGACAACGCCCCGGTCCCCGTGGAAATACTGCTTCCAGACCGAGTTCCACAGCACCAGCACATTGTTTCTTCCGGGCTTGGCATCATCAGGAACGAAGCCCCGCCCCAGCATGGGTTGCACGCCGAGCAGGTCAAAAAGGTTGGCGCTGGCGGCAACCTCGGGAACAATCTTCGCCTCGCCGTGGCTGTCTTTCAGCGTGGGAATCTGGAACGTCCAGTAGCCGATGCCTTGCAGCGAATGAGCGCGAGCCGCTATGTCCTTCAGGTCCGGCAGCGACATGGAATCGAAGCTGGTCGTGTCCGCCGGATTCACCCCGCCGAACCGTACCAGCCGCTTCGCGTTTCCAAACGGCAGAGGCCGCAGCAGCACCTGATCGATCACGGAGAACATCGCCACCGTCACGCCTAATCCAAGCGCCAGCGTGAGCAGTGCGGCAATGGTGAACGCACGGGTCTTACCCAATTGCCGCAGCGCGTAACGCACGTCTCGAAGAATTGAATTCATTCGCAACCTCACTTCTTAGCTGCTCTCAAATGGATTGATTTCGTTCGGCTTCGCCGCCGTGGGATCGGGCTGCTTCTTTGTCGCGACCTCGGCTGCCATGCCCGGCGGGAGCACGCCCGGTCCATGGCTTCCGAAAACGCGCAGCGGATCGCCGGGAAGCAAATGATTCTCTTCCAGCACCAGCCGAATTCGGCGCTGCGTTTCGCGCATTGCCGCCCATTGCTGGTTGGCTTTGGTCCGTAACTGCACGGGGTAGATCACCTGCGAGCCTTTGATCGCGTCCACGCCCAAAAGAACCGGGTCAGCAAGAAATACGTTTTTGTAAGCTGGATCGTTCCGTACGCTCAGGGCCACTTCTTTAAGCAGAGCCATCACCTTGTCGGGGTCGGCGGAAAAATCCACTGAGACGTTGATGGTTGCGACGGAAAAGTCTCGGGTGAGGTTGGCGACGGTGGTGATCTGCGAGTTGGGAATGACGTAGAGGGTTCCGTCCGCGTCTCTGACCAGGGTGCGCCGCAAGGTGAGGGCCTCCACGGTGCCGCCCGATCCGGCGAGCTTGACCACGTCGCCTACCTGGAACTGGTCTTCGACGAGAATCAGCATTCCGTTGAGGCAGTCCTTCACGATGGTTTGCGCGGCCAGCCCAATGGCCACTCCCGCGACTCCGGCGGAAGCCAGCAGCGGCCCCAACTGGAAGCCCAGCACAGGGAGAATCTCAAGCGCAGCGACAAAAATGATCATGCCGATGCCGGTCGCGCGTATCACCGAGGTAAGCGTCCGCACCTGTGAGATATGCGCAGGCCGCCCGGCATGCCGTTCGGTGAGCCTGACTACCCGGCCGGTTACGGACTTCACGACACGGGTCAGCACCCAGGCGACAATGACGATGAGAATAATCTTCGGCAAAGCGACGTGGATAAACCGCTGCAGGTCGACCAGCCACTTGTTGTCGATTTCGCGGAAAAACTCGCCGAAGCCGCTGAAAAAGGCTGCTAAACAATTTAGTTGCATCGAATAAATCATCGCTCATAAATTATCGGGCAGAAAGCTGGTCTGGAGCGTGCCATGCATCTCGTCACCCCTAATTCCCTCCGCCTCTCCACAGAAATCTCGCCGCAAGTGCCTCAAAAAGCGCCTTGTGGACGAAAGACCGCGCGAGTCAATCTTCTTCCGCGTATTGTTTCCCACCTTTGCGCCGGACTTGTGCTCGGCGCGGTTCTGGCTTTGTGCCCTGCCGGCGTTTCGGCGCAGGCAGCGGATCAAGATTCGCAGCAAACTTCTCCCCACGCCGCTACGGAGACGGGGCCGTGGGGCAGCCCGGACACAGCCCTGCGCAAAATGACCGAGCGCATGGCGAAAGATCGCAACACGGAACGCCAGAAGAAGATCGTCTCCGATACAGCAAAGTTGCTGGCCATGGCTAAGAAGCTGAACGACGAAGTATCCCAAAGCAGCAAGAATGAACTTTCGATTGATGTCGTCAAGCAAGCGGCGCAGATCGAAAAGCTGGCCAAATCCATCAAGGAAAAAATGCGGAACGGGTACTGAGGCCTGTTGACCGATTCCTAACGGCGATTTGGACTGGCGGCTTATGCCTGACTGCTGTTGCCTGTCCCGATTGCTCCCGTTTCGCATCCTCAGCGCCGTTTCGGGTAAACTCATCTGTCCTTCGAAGAGCCAATGAGGACTCCGATGAAAACCCACCTCAAGGAGACACCATGAGTACCGCAACAATGGAACCCGGCAGCAAAACCCAAGTCACGCCAGAGCGGATCATGCAATTTGCCTGGGGTTACAGCGCCCCGCTGATCCTGGAAGCAGCCATCAACAACAAGGTTTTTGACACGTTGGACTCCGGACCGAAGAGCCTTGAAGAGGTCCACGCGGCCACAGGAGCCTCAATCCGGGGACTGAGCGCCATTATGGACGCGCTGTGCGGTTTTCAGTTCCTCGAAAAAGATCAGCAGGGCCGCTACTCGCTCGCGCCGGAGAGCGCGGCGTTTCTGGTAAGCACCAAGCCGACTTTCATGGGCGGCATTATCGCACATACCAGCGACATCCTTTCCAAATGGATGCAGATTACGGAAGTGGTTCGAACCGGTAAGCCCGCGACTGCCGTGAACGCGGAAAGCGAAGGTTCGGCGTTTTTCGAAAAGCTGGTTCCCAACATTTTCAACATGAGCTACGGACCGGCGCAGGTGTTGGCGAAACACCTCCATCTGGGTAAAGCAAACGTGCTCGACCTAGCTACCGGCTCCGGAGTGTGGGGCATCGCGCTGGCGCAAAGTAGTCCGGATGTTCGCGTGACCGTTGTCGACTGGCCGAATATCCTTGAAATCACGAAGCGAATTTCGGCGCAGCACGGCGTAGGCGACCGCTTCAGCTACATTCCCGGCGACCTGCTCGCGGTCAATTTCGGCACCGGTTATAACGTCGCCACGCTGGGGCACATTCTGCACAGCGAAGGCGTGGAGCGAGGGCGCGAACTGCTGAAGCGAACCTACGCGGCGCTGGCTTCGGGCGGGACGATCGCGATTGCCGAATTTCTGGTGAATCCGGACCGCAAGGGCCCAGTGAACGGGCTGATCTTCAACGTGAATATGCTGGTCAATACCCAGAACGGCGCGACGTACAGCTTTGAGGAAATCAGCGACTGGCTGCGCGATGTCGGGTTCACCAATCCGAGCACGCTGGAGTCTCCGGGGCCTTCTCCACTGGTTCTGGCGACAAAGCCGTAGTTGGGCAGAAATACAAAGCCCACGCCTGAATCGTCGGGCGTGGGCTTTTCTGTGTCTACTTGATTGGGAGGGGCCACTCGAAGCAGTTACCTGGACGATCAGTCCTCCAGAGCTTCGGGATGAATGCCGATGTTCGTCTCGCCGGCCATCTTCTTCTCCCAGTACTTGCGGACCCACGCTTCGAAGGATTTTCCATGGGCGGAATCGCGTCCGGAGAAGGCCAGAGCGGCGATTTCCGAATACGGAACAGATACCTTCGTTGGCTCATTTGCCGGCATAATGCGCACGAGCGAGTCGGCCAGGGTCTCCCCGGTGCGGCGGTCGAAGAGATAGCCGTTGATCACGCGGCCGTCTTTGAGAGTGAGAGTCACGTCGCCGCGATAGTCAAATGCCTTTTCGAGGGCGGCCATGATCTCGGATTCGGTGGCCAGTGCCGGAATCCAGCCTTCGAGGTCCTCCCGCTGGCGGCCCTCCGCTACTTCCATTACATCGGGATTCATACGGTGGTCCTTTCGACGACGTTCTCCGGCGTTTTGATCTGGATAAGGGGATTGACGCTGTGCAGCGGCTTGACCGGCTCATTCAGCAGTTTCAGCGCGCCCTTGTCCGGATAGAGCCCAAACATGGTGGCCTTCGCCGTGTCATAAAGCCCCTTGAGCGACCCGAACGTATAGTCCACGCCTGAGGCCTCATAGCCGGAATGCACCATGCAGTTGGCACACTTGGGATTTCCGCTCTCCGTGCCGTAGTTCGACCACTTGGTCGCTTCCATCAATTCCTTAAACGTATCGGCGTAGCCGTCCTGCAGCAGATAGCAGGGCTTCTGCCAGCCGAAGATGCTGTAGGTTGGCATTCCCCACGGGGTGCATTTGAATTCGCGCCGGCCCATCAGGAATTCCATGTACATAGGCGAGGCGTTGAACTTCCAACTCTTTTTACGGTTGGAGAGAATGGCGCGGAACAAGCGGCGGGAGCGGGCGCGACCGAGGAAGTGTTTCTGGTCGGGAGCCTTCTCATACGTGTAGCCGGGAGCGACCATCATGCTTTCGACCCCGAAATCCATCATTTCGTCGAAAAACACGCGTACGGAATTCGGATCAACCCCGTCGAAAAGCGTGGTGTTAGTGGTTACGCGGAAACCGGCAGCGACCGCCGCGCGAATCCCTTCAATGGCCTGGTCGTACCCGCCTTCGCGGCACACGGAAAAATCGTGGTGCTCGCGCTGGCCGTCGACATGGACTGAAAACGAGAAATATTTGCTCGGTTTAAAAAGATGAAGCTTTTCTTTAAGGAGCAGGGCGTTCGTACACATGTAGACGTACTTCTTCCGCTCGATCAGGCCTGCAATGATCTTGTCAATCTGGGGATGGAGCAGAGGCTCGCCGCCCGGAATTGCCACCATCGGCGTGCCCGATTCTTCGACGGCCTGGAAACACTGCTCGGGCGTAAGTTCCTGTTTGAGGATGTGGGCCGGGTATTGAATTTTGCCGCAGCCAGCGCACGCCAGGTTGCAGCGGAAGAGCGGCTCCAGCATGGTGACCAGCGGGTAGCGCTTGTTGCCCTTCATTTTCTGGCCAAGAACATAAGTTGCAACTGTCCACGCCTGCGATATCGGTACAGCCATACCTTAGGACTCCTTGTACTGCCTGCTCGTCTGGACTTCGTTATATTTCTGTGGGCTACAAGTTTTAGATGGCGCTTCGACGAGAAAAGTAACTTCCACCATTTTACGAAACCGCCCCGCATTTCTGAGTGCTAAAAGTCACAGCGGCGGCGAAGCTGATACCAACTCAACAACTGGTCCTCCCCACCGATAAGGTTCCATCTAACCGTTCCCTTCTTTCTCCATCGCGCGTTTGTAATTGCTCAGAGCCAGCAGCGGGAAATAATCGCGATAGAGATGGTAGGCCAGATAAAAGACCCGCGGGAAGCCTGTTCCGGTATAAATAGCCTGCCGTGTCTTGCCCTGCCCCAGGCTCTCATCCCACGATCCTTTTTTGGGCCCGTCCTGCACCTGCCGCGCCAATAACCATTTGATGCCTTTGGCTACGGAGTCGCTGCGAGTATCGCCGGCGGCGAGCAGTCCGATCAGGCCCCAGGCCGTCTGCGAAGGCGTGCTTGGCCCGACTCCGCGTGTGGTTGGGTCGTCGTAGCTTCCGCAGGTTTCGCCCCATCCGCCATCCGGATTCTGTACGCTGCGAATCCACTCCGCCGCCTGTTGAATCTGCGGCTCGTGGTTCCATACGCCAACCGCGTCCAGTCCGCGTAAGACCAGAAACGTGCCGTAAAGATAATTGACGCCCCAGCGCCCAAACCAACTTCCGTCCGGCTCCTGCTCTCGAAAAATGAACTTCACGGCCTTGTCCACGCGCTTGTCTTTGCGGGTGTAGCCGTAGGTCGCCAGCATCTCCAGAATGCGGCCGGAAATATCCACGGTGGGCGGGTCCAGCATCGCGTTATGGTCGGCGAACGGGATGTACTGGAAGATCATCTTGGTATTGTCGCGGTCGAAGCTTCCCCACCCGCCGCTCTTGCATTGCATGGCGAATATCCAGTCGATAGCCCGCTGGGCTACGTCGTACTGGTAACGCTCGCGGGGGTTTTCGACCTTGGCAAGCGCGAGTAAAACCTGCCCAGAATCATCCACATCTGGGTAAAACTCATTGTTAAACTCGAAGTACCATCCACCCGGCTGGACACCCCGAACCTTAACCGCCCAGTCGCCCTTGTGGCGCACTTCTTTGGAGAGAATCCAGTCCGCAGCCTTGAGCAACCGCAGGTCGTTCTTCGGAACTCCAGCCTCGCCGAGGACATAGATCGCCTGGGCTGTGTCCCACACCGGAGAAACGCACGGCTGCATGCGGAAGGTCGGCTCGGGGTAATCGGCGGTGCCGTTGGGTTCGTCAATGCCCAGCTTCTCGAACTCATCCAACGCTCGGATGACCTGTGGATCGTCAAGCGAATACCCGAGACAGCGCAACGCGACGATGGCATTGAGCATGGCGGGATAAATTGCGCCCAGGCCGTCTGACATTTCAAAGCGTTCCAGCATCCATTCCTCCGCGGCCTTGAGAGCCAGAGTACGCAGAGGGCGAATGTGGACGCGCTCGAACCAGTGCGTCATGCGGTCCGTGATGAGGAAGAAATTCCGCCAGCTTATGCGGTTCTTCTTGTCCCAGCGCAGGTGCAGATTCGCCTTGTCGCGCCCGCCAACAAACAGTTCATCAATTCCCTGCTCGGGCGGAATCTTCTTGAACATCTTTTTCGCGTAGGCGATGGAGAGCGGGACCAGGATGGCCCTTGACCACGAAGAAATTTCATAGATGTTGAAGTAGAACCACTTAGGGAAAAGCACGATTTCCGGCGGAACCGCCGGCACAGCATCGTATTCGTACTGACCCAGAAAGCAGAGATATATCTTGGTAAAGGTGTTGCACTCCACCACCCCGCCGTGCGCCAGAATCCACTCGCGAGCTTTTACGAGAACGGGATCGTCCGGCGACATGCCCATGAGCTTGCAGGCGAAGTAGCACTTTACTGCCAGACTGATATTCGACGGGCCGCCGGCCCAGATGGACCATCCTCCATCCTCATTCTGGTAGCGGAGCATTTCTGTAAGCGCGCGCCGCATTTTTCCGTCTTCGCCCGTGCCAAGCAGCACGTGGAGGAAGATGTAGTCGGCTTCCAGCATGGAGTCGGCTTCGAGCTCACCGCACCAGTAGCCTTCGGGATGCTGCTGCGAAAAGATGTAATCTCGCGCGCGCGCCGCCGCGCCCTCGACCTCCCTCAAATCAGCGTCGATTCGCCCGAACCTTACCTGCTTTTTTTCTGAATCTCCGGATTGTCCTGCTGCTCCAGAAGATTTACTCATCGTGTCCGAACCCGCAACTGCAACCGTAAGCCATAGCCACTGGGACTAGCCATTAGCCTTCCGATTATGAGGCGCCACGGCGCCGGTTTATTGCAACAGGACTGGCCCTTGTTTCGAATCCTCAGGACCCTGCCCGTGCATTTAGTTGGCAGGCTGAATCGCCTGCACAATTTCCGGTGGAAGCCCGAACCGCACGTTCTCCGGCATTACTTCCACTTCATCGACACGCCCGAACCCGCGTTCCCGCAGGTAGGCCAAAACTTCCGTTACCAGGACCTCCGGCGCCGAAGCTCCCGCGGTCACCGCGATGGTCGTGGCCTTCTCCAGCCATTCCGGGTGAATGGCCTTTGAATTCTCAATCAAAAAGCTGTTCGTGCTCAAGTTGCGCGAAACTTCGACAAGACGGTTTGAGTTCGAACTGTTATTGGAGCCGACGACCAGCACCAGGTCCGCATTATGAGCCACGTTCTTCACCGCGGTCTGGCGGTTCTCCGTGGCATAGCAGATGTCCTGCGAGTGCGGCCCGGCAATTTTGGGAAACTTCGCCTTCAGCGCGCGAATCGTGTCCCGCGCATCGTCCAGCGAGAGCGTTGTCTGCGTCAGATAAGCCACCCGCTCGGGATCAGGAACCTGGAGCGCCTCAACTTCGGCCGCATTCGAGACAATCTGCGTCACATCGGGAGCCTCCCCCAACGTGCCTTCAATCTCATCGTGGTCGCGATGCCCGATCAGAATAAGCGAGTAGCCCTGTTTGGCAAACTTGATCGCTTCCACGTGGACCTTCGTCACCAGAGGGCAGGTCGCGTCAATAACTTTCAGCTTGCGGTCCTTCGCCCGCTGCCGTACCGCCGGAGAAACGCCGTGCGCGGAAAAGATCACCCGCGCTCCCTCCGGAACCTGATCCAGGTCGTCGACAAAAATCGCGCCCTTTTCGGCCAGTTCGTTCACCACAAACCGGTTGTGAACAATTTCCTTGCGCACGTAGATAGGAGCTCCGAAGGTCTCGAGCGCAATCCTCACCACGTCAATGGCGCGGACCACTCCGGCACAAAAGCCGCGCGGTCTGAGCAGCAAAACCCGTTTTTCGGAACGCGCTACATCCGCGTCAGGAACAGCAGAGATCGTGTCGGAAGCCGTAGCAGTCACAATAACTAAGTATACCGTGGTTGGTGGCTGAAAAACAGATACGGGAAAGCAAGGTACTGGCAGTTGCACGCAGATCATCGCGACTACTTCTTTTGAATCGCTCAGCGTCGACCGTCATAATGGAACCAGACAGTTCATCGCGTTGAGGAAGGACCACATTGTTGACCGATATTTCGCCCGTTCCACTGACCATTGAAGGCTCCTCCGTCCTCCACCAGCTTTTTGAATTCAACTGGAAGGCTTGGCGCGGCGCGCCCGATCGCCACCGGATTCTGGAAGAAGCCACGGCGGCGCTCCGCGAACTCGAACCAGGCAAGCAGCCGGATACCATTCAATCGGCGCTTTACTCTGTGGTGGGACACAAGGGCGACCTCATGCTGGTCCATTTTCGCGATTCGGTCGAAGACCTCAACCGCATCGAACTGGCTTTGGCGCAGACCGCGTTCCAGAGTTTTCTTACGCTGAAATTTTCTTATCTCTCTATTGTTGAGTTGAGCCTGTACGAGTCTTCGCGCAAGACCTATGCGTCGCTCGCCGAGCGCGGGCTTGAAGAACACTCGCCCGAGTGGAATGCGGCCATCAAAGAAGTTCTTGACCGGCAGAAGGAGGCCATGGCGCAGCGCCTGTTTCCCTCCATCCCGGCAACAAAGCACCTCTGCTTCTATCCTATGGACCGCCTGCGCAGCGGCAATCAGAACTGGTACGCGCTTCCACTTGATGTGCGGCAGCGACTCATGCACGATCACGGAATGATCGGCCGCCGGTACGGAAACCGGGTTCGGCAGATCATCAGCGGGTCCATTGGGCTGGATGACTGGGAGTGGGGAGTGGACCTCTTCGCCGATGATCCAGCGGTGTTCAAACAGCTCATTTACGAAATGCGCTTTGACGAGGCCAGCTCGCTTTACGCGGCTTTCGGCTCGTTTTATGTTGGAGTGCGATTGCCCATCGATCAGCTTGAGGGCTGGACGGAGGGCCGCCTCCCTTAGAATTCCGGCTGCTCGGTTGTTGCATCACAAAAATCTTAGTTGTACTCATGAAAGGACTTGTGGAAAGCTGCGTCTGCAATGTCCAACCATTCCCAAAGCACCTCGCATCCTGTTGTTTAGGTATTAGAACTTAGTCAATGCCTGATCGACACAGATTACCGATTGGTAAATCCTCACGATATTGGGAAGAGTCTGATGCCCGCAGTTCCCCCTGTCTCTACATTTTTCGACGATAACGCAGACGTAATCGTACTCTCAGGCAAATTGCAACAAATCCACCTGGTTTCCCAGGCGCGAAGTCCGTTCGCGCAATCGAGTCCGTGGGTGGATTCAACCGGACGGCGGTGTTTTGATTTCGCCATGGCTGCGGCGCTGCTGGGGCTTGCTTCGCCCATAATGGCGTTGACGGCGCTGCTGGTGCGGGTCACGTCGCCGGGCCCTGTGCTCTTCCGGCAGAGCCGGGCGGGCCGCGATCGCGTCCCCTTCACGCTTTATAAATTCCGGTCGATGCACGTAAACCCTGATCCGGGCTCGCCGCTTACCGTGGACGGAGACCCCCGGATTACCCGAGTCGGCGCGTTTCTCCGCCGCTATAAGCTCGACGAACTGCCGCAGTTATGGAATGTTCTGCGCGGCGATCTGAGCTTGGTGGGACCTCGTCCGAAGCTGCCGCATCTGGAGGCGCTTGACCTGCCTTATCGGCCTGGTGTCACCGGAGTTGCGACTCTCGCCTTCCGCAACGAGGAGAGGATTCTTTCCGAAGTTTGCGAGAGCCAGGTCGATGCGTTCTACGATCGTTGCGTGAAGCCGAGAAAAGCCCATCTTGACCAGCGATATATGCGGAGCGCCACGCTGTGGAGCGACCTCGGGCTGCTCTGGCGGACCGCTTCTTCGTGCATCCTGCGCACGGACAGCTTGTCCGCTCGGGAAACCGAAAGTTTGCTCAATCTGGCTGAGTCGTGGCCGGGGTCATCCCCGGAAGCCCCCAGCGAGGAGGTTCCCGAACCCGGCGTATTCGCCGGCTATTTCGCCCGTATCGAATTGCACGGCGCTAAATGGCCGCACGGTTACCGCAAGTTGGATCGCGCTCTCGCAAAACATGGCTTTTCCAACGTTATTCACGGATCGAACAGCGCCCACCGGCTCCCCATGGCCCTCTACTTCACCTTGAATGGAACTGACGATCTGCACGCGGTTGCCGGGACCGTAAAACGCTGCGCGGACCGGACCGGCTACAGCAACAACGTTCTCGTAATCAAGAGCGCCGGTTCGCGTTTTTACTCCAGCACGGCCGAGAAGCTCAATGACATGGCGACAGGGGAGGAGGCTGCCTAGCCGTAAATGGACGGCGGCAAGCCAGAACAAACCACGAGGAACTCAGGACAAACCACGAGCCCTGCTTGGCATCGAAAACTGTGTCAGTCGAGTATCTGGAGTCGTGTCTTTCGATGAGCAAACCCCGCATTCTGCACGTTGGCAAGTTCTACACCCCCGCTCCCGGAGGCATCGAAACTCACGTTCATGATCTGGCCGTTCGGCAGGCCCGCGTTGCATCGGTCAGTGTTTTGGTCTCGAACGGACCGGCGCGCAGCGAAGTTTCTGAGGTCGAGGGGGTCAAAGTAACGCGGCTGGCGCGACTGGGAACGATCGCCTCCATGCCCATATGCCCCGCGTTGCGAGGCGCCATCCGCGACTCACCGGCGGACATCGTGCATATTCACATGCCGAATCCCAGCTCAGCCCTGGCCTTCCTCAACAGCGGACACAAGGGAAGGCTCATAGTCACCCATCATGCGGACACGCTCGGACGCAAATTCCTGCGTCTTTTCAGCGACCCTTTTGTAGCCCGCCTGATGGCGGTGGCCAATTGCATCATCGTCACTTCGGAACGCTATCTCCGTTCTTCCGAGGAATTGAAGCCGTTCCGCGACAAGTGCCGCATTATTCCGCTCGGCATCAACCTGGAGCGGCGTTCGCCTGAGGTGGAAGACGTGCTGGAATATCGCCGCCGGCACGAGCAGCGGCGTCTTCTGGCCATTGGCAGGCTGGTTCCCTACAAGGGCTTCGACGTGTTGATTCGCGCCATGAAGCACATTGATGGACATCTGGACATCATCGGCGAAGGCCGGGAGGCCCAGACCCTGGCCGCGCTGATTGAAGAAGAGCATGTCACTCACAAAGTGAGGATGCATGGATGGGTTGGGGATTTGCGCTCCTATCTGGACGAAGCCTCCATCTTTGTAATGCCATCGACGACGCGGGCTGAAGCCTTTGGATTGGTGCAACTGGAGGCGATGGCCGCCGGCCTGCCGGTGATCAATACGGAAATCGATTCCGGGGTCCCGGAAGTTTCAATCAACGGCAAAACTGGACTTACCGTTCCTCCTGGCGATGAAAAGGCGCTCGCGGACGCTGTTTCGCTGCTCCTCGACCGGCGCGACCTGCGCGAATCGTTCGGGGTGGCCGCCATGGCTCGCGTCCAGGCAATTTACACCGCCGATCGGATGGCGGACCGCACCATGGCGCTTTATCAGAACGTTCTGGCAGCGTGAATGATCGTGGGAAGACAAGGAATTCGCGCCCCTACGCCCGGCATCGAGGAAGACGCCTTCTCGACCGCGATACGTCCGGTCGCTTCTGGTGTGCGTGAGGTCTCGATTCTGGACGTGCTGCTGGCTCTCGGGCCGCACCGCCGCATGATCCTGATTGTGACGCTGGTCTGCGCCCTTGCTGGATACGGGCTTTCGTGGCTGGTGCGCCCCAGCTATACCGCGCGCATCGTGGTGCTTCCGCCGCAGCAAAACGAATCTCTCGCCGCGGGCATGATGTCCCGGCTAAGCAACCTGGGGATGCTTGGCGGACTTGCCGGAAGCGGACTTGATCTCAAGAACCAGGTGGATCTTTATGCGGCGCTTTTCCAAAGCGAGACGGTCCAGAATGGACTGATCAAACAGTTCAATCTTCAGCAGGAATACCGCCAAAAGTATCTCTCCAGGGCCCGCAAGGAACTTGCAAAACACACGACCGTAAAGACCGACCTCAAGAGCAATCTCATCACCATCACCTTTACCGACCACAATCCGAAACGAGCCGCGGCTGTGGCCAATGCATACGTGGGCCAATACCGGGACTTGTCCAAGCATCTGGCGATTTCGGAAGCCGGACAGCGGCGGGCATTCTTCCAGGGCCAGATGGACCAGGCCAGGAACCAGCTTGCAAATGCAGAGGAAGCGCTGGTAGCAACCGAACAGAAGACAGGTTTGGTCTCGCTTGACAGCCAGGAGCGCGCGCTCATCGGCTCGGCCGCCGCTTTAAGAGGACAGATCACGGTTAAAGAGGCGGAAATCCAGAGCATGAAGGCCTACGCCACCTCAGAAAACCCGCAGTTGGTGGAGGCGGAACGCAGCCTCGCCTCATTGCAGGATCAACTCAACAAAATGGGAGCTGGAGGTGACACCCTTGGCGAGCAATTCGTAGTTCCCCAGCGCAAGGTTCCCAAGGAAAGCATGGAATACATTCGCCGCTTACGCGACGTCAAATACTACCAGACCATCTTCGATATCCTCGCCCGACAGTATGAAGCCGCGAAACTCGATGAAGCACGCGAGGGCGAACTGGTCCAGGTCGTCGATCCGGCGCTGATGCCGGATCGCAAGAGTTCCCCAAGCCGCCTGCTTTGGACAATGGTCGCCTGATTGAACGGCTTGGCCGTTAGTACCTCGATCGTGCTCACCCGCGCAGCTCTGGAATGGATGCGACGCGATCCCGACACGGGACGGAAGATGATTGCCGTGCGCCGCGTATGGTTTGGAAACGGCGGCAGCCGGGCCGCCTGAACCCACTCGCGGCAGACCGATACAATTGAGCAGAGATCATAATGGCGAACGGCATTAACACAACGGGTAGTCCCGGAAACCCGTCCCTGAAGGGGCTTCCTGCTCTGCCGGCGGACTCCGGCGCTCCGCGCTTCGCGCGTCTGGCGAAGAATGCCATGGCAAACATGATGCGGCTGGGGGCTTCATGGCTGGTTATTTTGATCGTCCCGCCCATCCTGGTTCGCTATCTGAGCCATTCTGAATACTCCACCTGGATGCTGGTCATTGAGATCACGGCCTACTCCACCATCTTTAACAGCTCAATGCAGGCTTCCGTCAGCCGCTTTGTGGCGCGCGCGTTCTGGGCTGAGGACTGGGCAATGCTGGGCGAAACCCTGAGCAGCATTACGCTGCTTTTCGTAGGCGCCGCGGTGGTTGTGCTTGGGCTGATTGCGCTGGTTGCACTCGAAATGGGGCGATTTTTCCACGCCATTCCGGGCGGTCTGCTGGGGGAAGCCAAATGGGCTCTGATTATCGTGGGCGGTTCGCTGGCGCTTGTTTTTCCGACTATCTCAATGGCCGGACTCAGCCTCGGAATCGAGAAGAACAAGATCAACGCCATTGCGGGCGCGGCTTCCAAGCTGGTTGGGGCGGCGGGAACCATCTGGGCGGCGCTGCATCATGACGGCCTGGTCCGCATGGCTTTGTGGACCAGCATCGGAATCTTCATCCAGCCTGCCATCTTCTGGATCGCCACAGTGCGCCAGGGCCTCTGGTCATTCTTTTCCGCCCGGCTGGTCCGCATGCATCGCGCCTGGGAGTTTTGCCGGTTTTGCGCGGCGGCGCTGGCTTCGCAAATCGGCAGCATTCTAATTAGCGGACTCGACGTTCCGATCGTCGCCGCATGGGACTTTTCCAATACCGGGTATTACGCCATCGCCGCGATGGTCAGCAATATGCTCGCCGTCCCTTACAGCGCCGTTCTCTCCACGCTGATTCCCCTGCTCTCCAGCCGCACAGCGAGCGAGTCTCCTGAAACAATGGGCCGCATGGTTATCCGCACCATGCGGATTGCCAATGCTCTGCTGCTGTGGATCGCCGTGCCGCTCATGATTGGGATGCCGCTGCTCCTGCGCCTCTGGGTCGGCAAGGAATATGCCGCCCATACCCTCGTCCTCGGCGAAATCCTCGCTGCCTCCGTACTCATCCGTATTTCCGTCCTGCCTTATGGAATCACCGGCTTCAGCGCCGGCGAACAAAACAAAATGCTCGTCTCACCCGGTGTCGAAGCCATTGTCAACGTGACACTTAGCATCATTCTGGTCCATCACATTGGCGCGCTTGGCGTGGCTGTCGGGACCCTCGTCGGGACCTTTGTCGGCATCGCTCTCCACTTCTGGAACAGCATGGCCTATACGAAGAGCATGTCGTTTCGCAAGACCGAGTTTCTCGTCCGTGGAATGCTGGCCCCCCTGGGCTGGGCCATGCCTGCGGCAATTATTTCTGCAACCCTGTTTTTCCTTACGTCATCTACTGGACTTAAAATACTTGTTCTGGCTGGCTGCACTGCCGCACTCCCCTTGATCTTCTGGAAGGTAATCCTTGGCGATGAGGACCGCTCGCTGCTCCGTCTCGCTACTGGTCATTTGTTCCCGAGGCTATCCCGCGTATAGGGATAGTCAGAGTTGTTGTCATGACGATCCTTGCTGTAATGGTTCGTTACAACACGCCGCTTCACCAATCCGATACCTTACGAGGCGTGTGCGAGGCCTTTGTCTCAAATCCGGCGTTCAAGGATGCATTTCAGTTTTTAATCTGGGACAACAGTCCGGAAGTGCTCACCGCGCCCAGTCTTCCCATTCCATTTGAATATCGCCACTCGCGGCACAATATCGGCATAGCCGGCGCCTTTAACAGCGCCACGCAGATTGCACGCGAACGCGGCCATGCCTGGATGCTGCTGCTCGACCAGGACACGAAAGTGCATGCCGGCTTTTTTGACGCCATGTTGCGTTGGACCGCGGAACTGGAAAACCGCTCGTATATCGCTTTGATTGCTCCCACCGTACGTTCCGGCAACCTGATTGTTTCTCCGCGCGAGTATCTTTTTAACCGGCATCGCGCCTATCCCGATCCAACCCCTGGAATCGCAACCGGGGAAGCATTCGCCATCAATAGCGGAGCCGTCGTCAGGGTCGCCGCACTCAGATCTATAGGTGGCTTCAGCACAGATTTCTGGCTCGACTATTCCGACATCTATGTTTGCCATCAGTTTTATCTGCGCGACTACAAAATTTGGCGCGCCACCGATGCCGAACTGGATCACGAAATGTCAGTACGCGACTATGACCGCCTGATGACACCGGCGCGTTACATCAACTATTCCTATGCGGAGACAGCGTTTAACGACATCTATAAAGGAGTGCTGGAAAACTGGACTCAAAACCTGCGTCTTGTCGCCCGCACCATCCGCCAGCGGCGCCAGTATAAAAACCGCGCCTTCTCCCGCATTACCGCCGCGCAACTGCTTTATCGGCTGCGTACATCGCGCGAAGAACGCATTGAGCGTTGGCGCCTGGCAGGCGAGGAGCGCCTTGCCAAAATGACCCTCAAAGACGCACTCGATCAGAGGAAGGCCGGATGAGCGCGCTCGATCTTTCGATCGCCGCCATCTTCGTGCTTGCACTGCTCAACTATTGGCGTTGGCGATCCGTCCTTTATCCACCTTTTATTTTTTGCTTCATGTGGCTTTTTGATCTCGCCACCTGGCGCATGCACCTGATTGACGTCTACCCGCTCCACAACGACACTCTCGCCATTGTCACCGGCAGCGCCGCGATCTTTAGCCTGGGCGGAGCACTGGCATCGCTCACGCCGCAGCCTCTGCTGCGCATTCATCCTTTTCCCGAACCGCCCGAGCAGCGCGCCACGCTTATCCGCAACATTCTCACCGTAATTGTTCTCTGCGGAGTTCCGCTTTTTTTCTA
>JBOGMA010000595.1:0-1794 GCA_050746465.1 Acidobacteriaceae bacterium | reverse complement strand
GCGCTGGACTGCGCTGGGGCCGCGGCCGCGCTGCTGGCCGGTGCCGCGGCACTGGGGGATGCGGGTGCGGCCGCTCCCCCACAGCCGGCAAGTGTCAATGCGAGCAGTGAGCCGAGTAGCGCCGTACCCTTACGGATTCCCATGGGCTAGCCTCCTGTGACTGTGCAGATTGGCCTTGAGGCGGACATCATATACCATTCGTCCTGCGTCGGCGCAACTGTGTGTATGGGTTCACCACATGCGTTACAAGCAGCCTCCTTTCTTTGTCATCAATCAGGCTGCCTGTTGAAGAGGTGGTGGATGTTGGTCGAGCCATTGCCGCGGGGTGAGGTAGGCCAGGGCCTGATGCGGGCGGACGGTGTTGTAGATGGACTCCCAGGCCAGCAAAGCGGGTTGGAGATCCGCCACGGTCCAGTGGCCGTCATAGAGCTCGTAGAACTCCTCGGTGTGGGTGCGGTTGGCCCGTTCCACGGCGCCATTGAGTTTGGGCGAATGCGGGGGCAAGACAAACAGTCGCAGGCCGCGCCGCTGGCAGAGCGTTTCAAAGTCCGCCATGAACTCGCTGCCCCCATCGACCTGGATGGCGCGGACCGCAAAGGGGAAGCGCAGCAGCATCGCCTCCAACGATTGGGCCGCCAGGGCCGCCGTGGCCGCCGAGCGGACTTCCAAGGCGTCGTAGCGCGAGACCACATCGCGCGCGGTGAATTGTTTGAAGATCTTGCCGGCGCTGGTGCGGATGTCGACGGTATCGATTTCGACGATGTCTCCTGGTTGCCGAGCGTGGTACTCTCTGGGCTTGCGGGTGGCATGGGGCCGTCGCTGGACCCGTTTCCGGGCGGAGATGCGAGCCAGCACGGGCTCGCGCAGGTCCCCACGGCGCAGCAGATCACCCAGGATGCGGCCCACCATTGAGGCGGAGCAGCTGATGCCTTCCCGCCGGAGCAGGACGGCCAGTTTCTCTTTGCCCCAGCGGGGATGGGCCTCGCGGATGGTTTGCACAGCCATAACCAGGGCGGGCGATCGGTTCGGCCGGCGCCGCCGGCGAGGCGCTCGCGGACGGTCCTCCAGGGTTGTCAACCGCAGCGGATCGAACCGCTGCAGCCAGCGGTACAGGGTCGGCCGGCCCAGCCCAAAGTGGCGGCTGGTCAGCGACACCGAGCCACCATGCTGGCGATGCCAGTCCAGGACTTTGAGGCGCTGCAACGCCTGGCGCGACGGGTCATCAGGCGACCGTCTCGCTCCGCTCGACGATCCCCAGATGACCCGTCCAGTGATGCTCATCGAGCACCCAGTGTACTGTCCCTTCAATCATCGTTCGCTTGTAACGCATGTATCCGAACTAGATCAACTGTCGGCGCCAACACCGGCGCTTCTAATCGTCCGGATCACCGGGCACGATGAATGAGCGACGTATACTCGGTGATTGGGCGGTGCTGCGCCTGACCTCCGCGGAGTTCACGGCAAGAGGGGCTGCCCGACTATGAGTTCTTCGAGTTAACAGGAGCGTCTACTCACCAGCGATGGAATGTCTTCGCCAGCTTTAGAGCGAGCGGGCCTCAGCACCCCTATGGGCGGCGTCGGGAAAGAACTGATCGTCGAAATCTGGGACCCCTCGGAGATCGATCTCACCGACAAAGACACCATCCGGGCCGTTCTACTGCGGGCTGTCCGGAGCAGCGGCTCAACACTCATACGTTCCTATTTTCACCGCCTGTATCCGGGCGGTATCACCGGTTTCCTGCTCCTCAAGGAGTCGCACATCTCAATTCACACCTGGCCAGAGTACGGCTACGC
>JBOGMA010000594.1:0-11976 GCA_050746465.1 Acidobacteriaceae bacterium | reverse complement strand
GGTGGTTACCAAGCCGGTGGTGCGGAACAGCGAGCAGAAGGCGGAGCCGGCGGTGGGTTCGCGGGCGATTGTGCAGGTGCAGCAGTAGAGTTGTTTTCCCCACTCAAGCAAAAAGCTGCTTGAGTGGGCACCCAGAGAATTGATGAGGATGAGGAGAAAACACGGAGGCGAGGCCGGGCTGACGCTGGTCGAGTTGATCGTGACGGTTGCGATTCTGGCGATTCTGGCGACGGCGGCGGTTCCGGTGGCGAAGTTCCAGGTGAAGCGCACCAAGGAACGTGAGCTGCGCTACGACCTTTGGCAGATGCGGAGCGCGATTGATGCGTACAAGGATGCGGCGGATCGAAATGCGTTTCAGGTGAAGCTCGACAGCCAGGGGTATCCTCCAGATTTGCAGACGCTGGTGAATGGCGTGGACGTGCATGGGAAGAAGCTGCGGTTCCTGCGGAAGATTCCGGAGGACCCGATGACGCACAGCACGGATTGGGGACTGCGATCAATGCAGGACGACCCGGACAGCGACTCGTGGGGCGGGCAGAACGTGTTTGACGTGTACTCGAAATCAAATGGAACGGCGCTGGACGGAACGAAGTACAAGGATTGGTAGCAGACAACGTGCGAGGGTTGAGACAACAATTGAACCGGCTGCGGCGACGCGAAGGTGGCTTTACGCTGATCGAGCTGATTATCGTGATGGCGATCATCGCGATTCTGGCCTCGATTGCGGTGCCCAGCTATCTCTCGTCAATGAAGGCCGCGAAGGAAGCGGTGCTTAAGGAAGACCTGCACGTGATGCGGAACGCGATCGATTCCTACACGATGGATAAGGAGAAGGCTCCGCAGTCGCTGGATGACCTGGTGCAGGCGGGATACCTGAAGTCGATTCCCACAGACCCGATGACGCACTCGAACCAGACCTGGGTGACGAATACCGACGACACCTACGAGAACCTGGACGAGAGCCAGCCGGGAATTGATGACGTGCATAGCGGGTCGCAGGAATCGGGAACAAACGGCGAACTATACTCCACCTGGTAGCTCGCCGGGACTGGCCGTCCAGGCGGACGCGCCTTCGGCGCATTCTGGAGCGAGGAGTTGTGGCCCCTCCCGTTGGTCGGGGAACTTGCCGTTCAGGCGGGCGCGCCTTTGGCGCATTCGTGGAACTAGCGATGCTGGCCCTCCCGTTGGTCGGGGGACTGGGTTATTACGAGGCCGAGAAATTCTCTGGGTGCAAAGTGGCGCAAAGTGCGTGTGCCTGGACGGCGAGTCCCTGATCTACAGTTAAGGAATGCCGTCGGGCGTTCTGGATTTTCCTGATATTTCGGTTGTGTATGCGCGCTATGCGACGCTCGCGGAGTTGTCCGCCGATCTGGGTGGATGGCTGCTGCTGTATGCAGGGCTGGACAGCAATGGCGTGGCCGTGGCGATGGCGTCGAATGTGGCGGGAGCGGCTTCGCTGGGGTTAGAACCGGATGCGGGGCGGGCCAAGGCGGCGATTCGGGCTGGCGTTTGCGATTTTGTGGTGAACGATTTGGGCGAGGCGCTGCGGATTCTGAAGAATGAGATTCGCAAGCGCAATGGAGTGTCTGTAGTGCTGGAGGGCGCCACCGATGCAGCGGTGCGCGAGATGGTGGAGCGCGGGGTCCAACCGGAGGTGCTGACTTTTCCTGTGCCGAAGATGGTGGAACGGGGTGCGCAAATGCTGGTAGAGGGTGCGCCGGATGGAATGATTCCGGTGAGTTGGAGTGTTGGCGGTGAACCTTTGCGTTGGCTGCCGCTTCTGGATGGGCTGGCAGGCAGTGCTCTTGGAGCGAAGGACGCGCGGGTGCGTTGGGTTGAGGCTTCGCCGCGCTATTTGGGACGGGCGTTTGCGGGGCAGCGGTTTGTGCGGATGACAGAAGCGGAGGCGGACCGGTTTGTGGATGAGGTTCGGGGGAAGGTGAAAGCTGGAGAGATTGTGGTTTCGGTAGATGTGAATCGCGGCGGCGAGATAGTTTCGATGAGGACTTAATTCACCACAGAGGACACAGAGAGCACAGAGGCTCCTATTTATCTTCTGCGGCGGATTGGATGGCAGTCCAGAGTTCTTTGAGGCCGGTCCCGGTTTTGGCGGAGCAGAGGAGAACGTCGTCCACTTGCAGGCCCTTCTTGAGGGTGGCGTGGGCCTTTGTGCGTCCGTTGCCGGAGAGCTTGTCGGATTTGGTAGCGACGACGATGAGGTTTCGGCCGGCATGCTTGAGAAATTCGATGAGCTGGATGTCGGATTGCTGGGGTGGGATGTTGCTGTCCACCAGACAGATGCAGAGGGCGAGCGTGGGGCGCTCGGTCAGGTAAGGCTCAATGAATTTAGGCCACTCGGCGGAGATGGATTTGGAGATTTTGGCGTAGCCGTATCCGGGCAGGTCTGCGAAGTAGAGTTGCGGCTGCTGACGCTGGGGCGTGTCGGTAATGGCGAAGAAGTTGATGGCGCGGGTTCGTCCGGGGGTGGAGGAAACCTTGGCCTGCTTTGAACCGAGGAGCGCGTTCAGCAGGCTGGATTTGCCTACGTTGGAGCGGCCGAGGAAGGCGACTTCGGGAATAGTGGGCGCGGGAAACTGCGCGGGCGAGAGGGCGGAGAGAAGGAATTTGGAATGGATGCGCATGGGTCAGCAGACAGTGCACAGAGCACAGGGCGCAGGGCTCAGAGGGCCGGGTCGAGAGTGGATTTCACGAGAGCTGATTTTCACCGCAGACGGCATAAAGCGATTCTAACTGAGCGGGTGCTCGGGATTGGTGCGAGGATTGGAATTGCATGAGGAAGCGGGCACTGATTTCGTGGAGCAGCGGCAAGGATTCGGCATGGATGCTGCATGTGTTGCGACAGCAGGGCGAATATGAAATTGCCGGGCTGCTGACGACGATGAACGAGGAGTTTGATCGCGTGGCGATGCACGGCACGCGGCGGGAGGTGCTGGAGGCACAGGCGCAGGCGGCGGGATTGCCTTTGCGCGTGGTTCCGCTGCCGTGGCCTTGCTCGAACGAGCAATACGAGGCGCGGATGCGAGAGGCGTGCGCGGAGGCGGTGGCGGATGGGATTGAAGTGATGGCGTTCGGAGATTTGTTTTTGGAGGATGTGCGGGAGTACCGCGAGGAGAAGCTGAAAGGATCGGGACTTCAGCCTGTGTTTCCGTTGTGGGGATTGCCTACGGACGCTCTGGTGCGGGAGATGCTGGCGGGCGGGTTGCGGGCGCGCATTGTGTGTGTTGATCCGACGAAGCTTCCGCGTGAGTTTGCGGGGCGGGACCTGGGCGGCGACGTGCTGGAAGCCATGCCGGCGGATTGCGATCGGTGTGCGGAGCGGGGGGAATTTCATACAGTTGCATACGCGGGGCCTATGTTTCAGGGGGTGATTCCTCTGGAGAACGGCGAGGTGGTGGAGCGGGACGGGTTTATTTTTGCGGATGTGAGATTGAACGGTTCCTGACGGAATTGCATCAAGCAAAAGAGAGCCGCAGCGCCTCACTTGACAGCCGCGGGAACCATGGATGAGTATTGCGCTCGCGCTGGAGTGGAAATCCCGCACCCGGCGGAATAGGCCAAGGGAGAGTTTTTTACGTGCAGTCCTAAGGAGAGCTTCCATGAAAATGAATCCACGGCGGCTGGTGCTTTTCGTTGCGCTGGCCGCATTTTTGTGCATCACGATGAGTCCGAATGCGGTGCGTGCGCAGAGCACGCAGAGCCAAACCAGCAGTAGTACGGCGAAGACGAAGAAGAAATCGAGGAAGGAAAAGAAGAAGGAGAAGGCGGAGAAGGCGGAGAAAGCCAAAGCTGAGGCAAACGCGAAAACTGAAACTGCCACCGCCGGCACGACGGAATCCGCGAAAAAGAGCAGGAGGAAGAGTAAGTCCGAAGCCAAGGCCGCCGAGAGCAATGCTTCCGGCAGTTCCAACACTGCAGCCGAAACGCGGAACTCCGGCATGTCGTCGGGCAGCAACGCCACGAGCCATGCTGTTGCGAAGAATACAGTTCACGCGCAGACGCCGCCGTCTCCCGGGATGGTATGGGTGAATACGGGCACCAAGGTGTACCACAAGTCCGGCTCCAGGTGGTATGGAAAGACCAAGGAAGGCAAGTGGATGACGGAAGCGGATGCCCAGAAGGCCGGCTACAAGGCGGCAAAAAACTAAAACCGATTGCGTAACGAAAGGATGAAAGAGATGAAGAAGAAGCTTTCATGGATTGCCGCAGCGGTTTGCGTGCTGGGGCTGATTTTCGGTGTCGGCATCACGAATGCGCGGGCGGCTTCCGCGCCGCCGATGGGCAAGATGGCGGCAGCTCAGACCAATCTGATCGACATCAACACGGCGAGCGCGGCCCAGTTGGAAACGCTGCCGGGTATCGGCGATGCCTATGCGCAGAAGATCATCAAGGGCCGTCCTTACAGTAAGAAAAGCGATCTGGTTCAGAGAAAGATTATTCCTGCAGCGAGCTACAAAAAGATCGCGGATCGGATCGTAGCGAAGAAGGGCAAGTAACCAGGGTGACGGCATCCCGCGCCCTCTCTGCGACGCGGGACGCGGCCTTGTTGCAACTCGATAGTGAAAGGATAGTAGACAGGTTCACACGAAAAAAGGAGAGATTCTCTATGTCGATTTTTGATGCTGCGAAGGGCTTACTTGACAGCAATATGGTGAAGAACATGGTGGCCAGCGAATGCAATGAACATCCAGGGCTGGTGAGTCATGCTGTGGAGATGGTGAACGATCCGGCAGTAGGAGGGCTGGACGGGCTGATGCAGAAGTTTCGCTCAAATGGCCTGGGCGAGGCAGTGAATTCGTGGATTGGGCCGGGAGGGAACCATCCGATCACGGGGGATCAGGTTCAGCAGGTGCTGGGACAGGACCGGATCAACGCGATTGCATCAAAATTCGGGATGTCTTCAGAAGATGCCAGCGCGAAGCTGGCGCAGGTGCTGCCATCGATTGTGGACAAGTTGACGCCCGGAGGGAGCGTCGGATCGGCGCAGTCCTAAATCACCTTCTCCCTGAGTCTCACAATTCATTCCATCCTGTGATTGCCGGAGGGCCTGGTTCCGCGGCGATGAGGGAGTCCTCTGCGAAAATAGATAGATGGCGGCGGGTTTTGATTGCGACATAGTGATGGTGGGCGCCGGCGTTGCGGGCCTGGCGGCGGCGCGCGGGCTGGCTGAGGCGGGGCTCTCCGTGGTTCTGCTGGAGGCGTCTGGCCGGGTAGGCGGGCGCGTGCGCACGGTTCGGTTGGCCGGGAGCGATTTGCCGGTGGAAACGGGCGCGGAATTTGTGCATGGGCGGCCGCCGGAGTTGCTGGAGTTGATTGAGGAAGCCGGGCTGACGCTGTTCGAGCGCGGCGGGGCGTTCTATTCGTTTGAAGATGGACGGCTGCGGGAGACGGAGTGGGAAGAGTCGGCTTTTGATGTGCTGGATGAGCTGCCGGAAGAAGGCGATATGCCGTTCAGCCGGTTTTTGCAGCAGAAGAAGCTTCCGCCGAAGACTGCGGCGCGGGTAACGGATTACGTTGAGGGCTTTAATGCGGCGGACGCGCGGGTGATTGGCACCGCTGCTCTGCGCAAACAGCAGCAGGCCGAGGAGGCGATTGAAGGCGAGCGGGTATTTCGGGTTCGGGAGGGATATGATCGCGTGCCGTTGTTTTTGCTGGACAGATTTTTAGCGGCGGGTGGTCGGGCGCACCTTGATACGCGGGTGATGGCGGTTGAGTGGAGTCGGGATTACGTGATTGTCCGGACGGAAAACCCGGCGTTTCCGGAGATTCGTGCCCAAAGGGTGGTGGTGGCGGTTCCGCTGGGGGTGCTGAAGGTTGAGGGGATGAAGATTTCTCCGATGCCGGAGGCGGTGGCGAAGGCGATCGATGGGCTGGCGATGGGAACAGCTACGCGCATCACGCTGGTTTTTCGGGAGCGATTCTGGGAGATTGCGGCTCCGGGATTGAACTTTCTGTTTGCGCCGGGCGAGGCGGTTTCGGTGTGGTGGAGCGCGAGTCCCGATGCTGCGCCGACGTTAACGGGCTGGATCGGCGGACCGCGGGCGGCGCATGGACCGGCGGGCGAGGCGCTGCGCGACGCCGCAATGGCGACGCTGAGGAGGATTTTCGGGCGCGAGGACCTGGATTCGTTGCTGCTGGATTGGCAGACGCATGACTGGCAGCGCGATCCGCTGAGCCTGGGAGCGTACAGCTATGTTCCGGTGGGAGCGTTGAGAGCTTCAGAGGCGCTGGCTCAGGCGTTTGAGGACACGCTTTATTTCGCGGGAGAGCATACCGATACGACTGGGCATTGGGGTACGACACATGCGGCGCTGCGGTCTGGATTGCGGGTGGTGCAGGCCATGGTCGATCATCCATAGCCTGCTCTGACTTAGTTTTCGTCGGCGGACGGTCCGTAGATAGCCGGGACGCTTGCGTTGAGCAGGCGCAGATAAACCGTGAGCTGCCCACGATGATGTGCCAGGTGGCTGAAGGTGTCGGTAATGGCTGCGTGGCGGGGCTGCTCCATCAGCACGCGACCACCGAGTACGAGACTCCACGGTTTCATGAGGTGTTCTTCGGTTGTTGCGAGCAAGGCCTCACGTGCGGACGCGACGTTCTTCTCCAACGAATCAACCAGTTCTGCTCTGGTAGAGGCGGGCTTGGTTCGGAACTTTTCGCTTGACGGGTCATCGAGGTTCAACTCGTCGCGCTCAATCATGAGTACGATCCATCCGGGCATTGTGGCGGAGAGGGATGCCAACTTGCCGAGTTCCATCGACTTCGGATGGGGTCTCCAATCGGCGTGTCCTTCGGGAACGCGCTCCACGGCTTTTTGCGAAGCCTGGGCCTCACGGTTCAATTGCTCCAGATAAAGTTTTTTGAGTTCCATTGTGCTTCTCCCTTTTCTGCGGTGGTCCGCTCTGATATGAAAGGTAGGAGCTGATATATGACATCCTATGTCATAATTAAAAAAAATAAACGAGTTGAAGATCATGAGCAACATGTTTGAGGGCAGAATTTGAAAGCCGAGCGGCTGCTCTCGGCGCTGCTGTTGCTACAGGCCGAGGGGAGGCTTTCGGGGCGCGACCTTGCAGAACGGCTCGAGGTGTCCGAAAGGACGATTCATCGCGACATGGAGGCTCTAAGCGCGGCTGGAATTCCTATTTCAGCGATTCGTGGCGCGCTGGGCGGTTGGCAGCTGGATAAGGGCTGGCGGACTCAGGTTCCAGGAATGGATGTGGCGGAGTTGAGTGCGCTGTTAATGGCGCAACCTCGGGCCCTGGGGGACCCCCGGCTTGCGGCGGCGGCAGAGCGCGCATTTCAAAAGGTGATGGCAGCGCTTTCGGGGCCGATGCGGGCGCGGGCGGAAGCGATTCGAGAGCGCCTTTATGTGGACACGACCGAGTGGAGGCCTTCCAATGAAGATCTGTCACTGCTTGAGAAGGTGCAGGATGCGGTTTCGCGTGATCGCAGGATCAGCTTTGAGTACACAAAGCGGGACGGCGAGAGCAGCCGGCGGACGGTGGATCCATTGGGGTTGGTGGCGAAAGGAGCGAGCTGGTATTTGGTGGCGGTCACGACGGATGGTTTTCGGACATTCCGCATTTCGCGGATGAAGTCGCTGACGGTTCTTGCAGTCGCGTGCAAACGTCCGGCCAGCTTTAATCTTGCCAAATTCTGGAAACAATCGACTGCAGAACTGGAGCGGAGTCGGCGTTCCTATGAGGTGATTCTGGCGATGAGCGTCTCTGCGGCGCGGCGCGTCAGAGAGTGGTGGAGTGCAGATTCTGTTCAAGACGGCGCTCCTGTGCCTGAAGGTTGGCTGAAGCTGTGGGTCAAATTCGACAACGAGGAGCAGGCCCGGTTTGTGGCTCTGGGCCTTGGGCCTTCAGCGGTAGTCATAGCCCCGGAGGCTCTGAAACACAGTGTAAGGGCTGACGCGCTGGCGGTTGCCCATTCTGTGAATTGAGGGCCCTGCCGGTATGCGCCTGATTGCCTCTCCACCATTTACACTGGTATATGAGGAAATTGCGTTTTGATTGGTGAGTCTACCTTTAAGAAGATATTCGGGGACAGCAACGACCGCGCGGTGAAAAAGCTGGTTCCGCTGGTTCGGCGGATTGGCGCCCTTGAGCCAGCGATGCAGGCGATGACTGACGAAGAGTTGCAGGCAAAGACGCCGGAGTTCCGCGCGCAGATTGCCAAGGCCCTTGAAGGCATAACGGACGACAAGTATCGGGTTGAGGTGGAAAAGCAGGTTCTGAGCGAGATTCTGCCTGAGGCCTTTGCGCTGGTGCGCGAGGCGGGGCGGCGCGTGCTGAACATGCGTCACTTTGACGTGCAGTTGATTGGCGGAATGGTGCTGCACCAGGGCAAGATCGCCGAGATGAAGACCGGTGAAGGCAAGACGCTGGTGGCGACACTGCCCTGTTATTTGAACGCACTGGTGGGGCACGGCGTGCATGTCATCACGGTCAATGACTATCTGGCCAAGCGCGACGCGGAATGGATGGGCAAGATCTATGAGTTCCTGGGCCTGACGGTTGGCGTGATTGTGCATGACCTGAGCGACGAGGCGCGGCGCGAGGCCTATGGGGCGGACATCACCTACGGCACGAACAACGAGTTTGGGTTCGATTACCTGCGCGACAATATGAAATTTGAGTTGTCGGACTGCGTGCAGCGCGGGCATTACTTCGGGATTGTGGACGAAGTGGACTCGATTTTGATTGACGAGGCGCGGACGCCGCTGATTATTTCCGGGCCGACGGATCAGACGACGGATAAGTATGTTCGGGTGAACCGGATTGTGCCGTCGCTGGAGCAGGGCGAGGAGATTGAGCAGGGCGAGACCAAGATCCTGACCGGCGATTACGTCGTGGATGAAAAGCACAAGACGATTTCGGTGTCGGACGACGGCTGGCTGAAGATTGAGAAGCTGCTGGGCATTGGCAACATCGCCGATGTGGACAACTGGGAGTTGAAGCACCACGTTGAGGTGGCGATCAAGGCGCACTCGCTCTACAAGCGCGACGTGCAGTACGTGGTGAAGGACGGCGAGATCGTCATTGTGGATGAGTTCACGGGCCGCATGATGCCGGGACGGCGCTGGTCTGACGGGCTGCACCAGGCGATTGAAGCCAAAGAGGGCGTGACGGTGCGGCGCGAGGACCAGACGCTGGCGACCGTCACGTTCCAGAACTACTTTCGCCTGTACAAAAAGCTGGCCGGCATGACGGGCACGGCGGAGACGGAAGCCGCCGAGTTCGACAGCATTTATCACCTCGGTATTGCCGTGATTCCTACAAACAAGCCGCTGCTGAGGAAGGAAAATCCAGACGTGGTGTATCGCACGGCGAAGGAGAAGTACTTTGCCGTGGCGGACAAAATCGGTGAGTTAAATGTGAGCGGCAGCCCGGTGCTGGTGGGCACGACTTCGATTGAGAAATCGGAGCTGCTGTCGCAAATTCTGCAGCGCAAGGGCGTGCGGCACGTGGTGCTGAACGCGAAGTTCCACGAGCGCGAGGCCGAGATTGTCGCACAGGCTGGGCGGCTGGGGATGGTGACGATTGCCACCAACATGGCCGGGCGCGGTACCGATATTCTGCTGGGCGGCAATGCGGATTTTGTGGCCAAGCAGGACCTGGTGAAGAAGAACGCGGCGCGGGCCATCAGCGCGTCTGAGGGCGCGATCAACCCGATGGCGGCCCCGGGAATGCTGCGTTTCTATTACCAGGGGCAGGAGTTTGAGACGACGCAGGAGAACTGGGACCGCACGTATGCGATCCACGCGGAGAACGCGGCCAAAGAGCACGATGAGGTGATCGCGGCGGGAGGCCTGCACATCGTCGTCACGGAGCGGCATGAGTCGCGGCTCGTGGACAACCAGTTGCGCGGACGCGCGGGCCGCCAGGGCGATCCGGGATCATCGAATTTCTTCCTTTCGCTTGAAGACGACCTGATGCGGATTTTCGCGAAGGAATGGGTTTCGACTCTGCTGCAGAAGATGGGGATGGAAGAAGGTGTGCCGATTGAGTCGAAGATGATCTCGCGGCGCATTCAGAAGGCCCAGGAGCAGGTGGAGGCACAGAACTTTGAGGCCCGCAAGCACCTGCTGGAATACGACGATGTGATGAACAAGCAGCGCGAGGCGGTCTACGGCATTCGCAACCAGTTGATGGAAGGGCTGGACCAGAAGGAACTGATTGTTGAGGACTACGTCGCCAACCTCCTGAGCGACGCGCTGGATGAGTTTGCGCCGGAGCGGTTGCATCCGGCGCAGTGGAACGTTGACGGCCTGAAGGCGAAGCTGGTGGAGCAGTTCGGGTTTGACGCGGATGCCGAAGGCGTAAACATCGGCGAGCTGACGCGGCACGAGCTTGGCGAAGCGATCTTCGAGCGGCTGAAAGACAAGTACGAAGCGAAGGAACAGATTATTGGCGAAACGGCCATGCGCACGCATGAGCGGATGATCATGCTGAGCGTGCTGGACGGGCTGTGGAAAGACCATCTGCTGAACATGGACCACCTGAAGGAGGGAATCGGGCTGCGCGGATATGGGCAGAAGGACCCGCTGGTGGAGTACAAGAAAGAGTCCTTCAGCATGTTCGAGGGAATGATGGAGCGGTTCCAGGAAGACACGGTGCGGTATCTGTTCCTGATGCAGATTATCGGGCCGGACGGGAAGCCGGTGCAGGTTCCTTCGCGGCGGCATGTTACGGTTCCCGCCGCGCCTCCGGTGGCGTCGGCGGTTTTCGGCGGCAATGGGCACCACGAGCCTGTTCCGTTATTGCACAGGGAATCGGTTGCGGAGACGACGATTGATTCGATTGAGCGGGAGTTCCGGCGCAAGAAGGAGCGCGAACTGGAGCACGCGCGCATGGCCGGCGGCGGCGAGGAAGTTCGCCAGACGGTGCAGCGGCGGGCCGGGGACAAAGTGGGGCGGAACGATCCTTGTCCCTGCGGGTCGGGGAAGAAATATAAGAAGTGCCACGGGGCGGGCGCGGAGAACTGACCGCATTTGTCCTTTGTTGTGACAGACCCGGCTTCGCGCCGGGTTTGCTCTTTATGGGCGGATTCAGGGGTTTTTGCGGCGGGGTCGCGCGCTTCGGCGCGCCGCTCGCCTGCTGTTTTTCCCCCTCGCGCCGATAAAGTCACCAGGAAAATTTAGCCATGATCGAACTTACGCGCCTGAACGGGAATCGCCTGGCTGTGAACAGCGATTTGATCGAATATGCGGAGTCGGCTCCGGACACGCTGCTGAAGATGGTGACGGGAGAAAAGCTGCTGGTGACGGAGAGTCTGGCGGAAGTGGCGGAGCGGATGGCGGCCTTCCGGGCGCGTACGCTCGCCGACGCGGCGCGGCTGCTGCCGGGCGGACTGCCGTTGGGCGCGGGCGCGGCCTTGCGGGCGATGGCTTCGACGAGCGCGATAAGCCATGCCGCGGAGCGCGCGGAGCAGAAGGACGCCGACGGAGACGCGCTGGACGGGGAGAGCGTGGATGTGATGCGTCGGCGGCGGCGGGCCGAGTCCTGATCGGCGTTCGACAGAAAGACGAAACCGCGGAGAGGGAATGATGGATACGGGCAGTTGGATTGGCGTATTGGTGGCGCTGGTGGGGATTGTGGCCGGGCTGCTGCTGGAGGGCGGCCATGTGGGCCAGGTTTTGCAGCCGACGGCGGCGATGATTGTGTTTGGCGGCACGGCGGGCGCGGTGATGCTGCAATTTCCGATGAAGACGGTGCTGGCGGCTTCGCGTCGGCTGGTGCGGGTGTTTTTCTATCGGGTGGACACGGGCGAGGCGGCGGTAAAGCAACTGGTGGGCTTCGCCAACAAGGCGCGGCGGAACGGGATTGTTTCTCTCGACGAGGACCTGGCGGAGATTGGCGATCCTTTTTTGAAGCAGGCGGTGATGCTGGCGGTGGACGGCACGGAGCCGAGCGAGCTGCGGCGGATTATGGAGTTGCAGATCGACAA
>JBOGMA010000593.1:0-3101 GCA_050746465.1 Acidobacteriaceae bacterium | reverse complement strand
CTGGGGAAGGCTCGCCCTACGGCCTCTCGCTGGTGCCGGTCGTGAAAGTGTCGTCGCGAACCGCGCTGGCCGAAAAATGGCACGACCTGATCGATATCGACGCCGGCCGCATCGCCACAGGCGAGGCCACGACTGAAGAAGTTGGCTGGGAGATCTTCCGCTTCTTACTGGACGTTGCGAGCGGGCGCAAACAGACCTGGGCGGATCATTGGGGCTTAAGCAATGCATTAATACCGTTTAATCCGGGACCAATTACATAAAGCGCACTCTGTGATTGACGAGCCCGAAAAACTGTGATAAAGTTCCCACCCAGAGGTGCGACATGTACACAGGTTGGGCTCGTAAGCTTCTTCCGTTCTTCCTTACTGCTCCGTTAATCATGGCTCCAGCGCTGATGGCGCAAACAGGCCGGGCCAGTTTAACGGGCATAGTTACCGATCCGACTGGCGCGCCGGTGCCGGGCGTTACGATCACCGCGACGGATACCGCTACGCACGTAGCGACTAAAACCCAAACCAACAGTGCCGGGTTGTACCGCGTCGTGAATCTGCCGGTTGGCTCCTACAGCGTAACTTACGCGAAGTCTGGCTTTGAGTCCGTCGTCCGCAGCGGAATCGTGCTCTATGTCGCACAGGTAGCCGATATCAACATTCGCCTGACGGTTGGCTCTCTGCAACAAATCGTCCACGTGAAGGCGTCGGCGCCGATTCTGCAGACGCAAACGGCCGACGTGGGCACGACTATGACCAACCACGAAGTGGAGAACCTGCCGCTCTCCATTAGCGGCGGGCGCGAAGTGGAAAATTTTGCTTACGCGATCATGCCCAACGTCGACGGCAATAACTGGACGTCCTATATTGCGGGAACGCCGTCGTTCTCAAAATCCGTGCTTTTGGACGGGACACTGGAACAAGGGTCGGAGACCGGCAGTTTCGACGAGATATTCCCATCGATGGATGCCATCCAGGAGTTTAAGGTGACCACGGGAGGGACCGGCGGCCAGGCAGCCGCCTACACTGCCGGCGGCACGTTCATGTTTACTCTCAAGTCCGGCACGAATCAGTGGCACGGCTCGGCCTTCGAGTACCTGCACAACGAAGCGTTAAATGCCAACACCTGGATGAACAATTACCAGATCGGCGCGAACCCCGGCGAAGCTTCCCAATACAAGCGGCCGCTGGATCGCCAGAACGATTATGGCGCCAGCTTTGGCGGCCCTATTTTGAAGAACAAAACCTTCTTTTACACGGCATACGAACACTACACGCTAAGCGATTACGCCATGGGACTCACCACCGTGCCCACGGCGCCGTTCCTGGCGGGCAATTTCAGCTCGCTTCTGGGCGGGCCGATTCTCGATTCCAGCGGCAGCCCTTTGGTTAATCCTTGCACCGGCGCGCCCTATCTCAAAGGGCAGATTTTCGACCCAACCACCGCTCGCACCGTAGGCGGCCAGAGCTGCGCCATGCCGTTCGAAGGCAATGTGATCTCGCCCTCGCGCTTTAGCCCGGTCTCGAGCAAGCTAGTGGGGATTTATCAGAAAGATTATGCGCCCATCAACAGCGGCGCCATTAACAATGCACAAACCCCGCAAAACAACAATCCCTACTTTCACATGAACCAATTCAGCGTAAAGGTGGATCACAACCTTTCCGACACTGACCGGATGTCCGGTTCCTACATCAAGACCTCCCGCCCCCGCTATCTGCTCGACAGTACGTCGGGTATTTGGCAGCAGGGCACCAATGGCGGCGGACCCTTCTCCCAGGCCCGGCTGCAGGACGTCGCCAGCAATCAGTTCAGGCTGCAACAGAGTTATACCCTCTCACCCACTGCGCTCAATGTTGCCAGCTTTACGTTTATTTCCTACGTGAACCCTAGCCAGCCGCTGACCGAAGGCGGCAACTGGCCGCAGCAGTTGGGCCTCGGCTCAACACTCAACGGCTATGACGGCATACCCGACATCGATTTCGGGTCTGCAGTAAGTGGCGTATCCGAGCAACTGATCGGCGAAAACAACCTGGGCAGTTACACCAGCAATATCTTTGTCTTTGATGACAGCTTTACAAAGGTTGCTGGCCGCCATACGATCAACTTTGGCGGTGAGTTCCGGGCTTTTCAGATGAATAGCCATGCCGGCAGCGGCAATCTGAGCTTCCATTTTTCGAACGCGCAAACCGGCCAGCCAAACAACGCTACTGTGTCGCCCTATCTTGGTTTCGGCTTCGCCAGTTTCCTGCTCGGAGATGTGAATAGCGCCTCGGAGGGAACTCCTATGGACCTGTATGGCCGGCGCAAAAGCCTGAGCCTTTACGCGAGCGATAATTTTAAAGTCAATAGCAAACTAACGCTGACTATGGGTCTAACCTGGAACCAGACGTATCCCTTGCACGAGAAGTATGGTAATTGGGCTAACTTCAACACCGTGAAGATCAGCCCGGAATTCGACATCCCGGGCACGATCGAGTACGCAGGCGGCGGCGGAGATTCTTTCGAGGGACCGGTTTATTGGAAGGCCTTTGCTCCTCATTTCGGCGCTGCTTACCAGATCACACACCGAATTGTCCTGCGCGCCGCCTATAGCATGTACTACGCGCCGATCGCGACTAACTTCTGGACAGGCGTTCCCTACGGGTATGCTCCGCAGGCCCGTGGCACGGACCAGGTCAACACCACCGGCACCATGGCGGCGGCATTCAACTGGGACGGCGGTTACCCGGGAACATTTATTCCGGGCACTAAGGATCCGAACTACCTGGAGTGGGGGCCGGTCAGTGTGAGCTCCAATGCCTTGATGCCCGGCAGAACTAATCAATGGAATGTCGGACTGGAATTCGAGCTGACGCCGAAAACCCGCCTTTCCGTCTATTACCTGGGCACGCGCGGCACTCACCTGCACGATGGCGAGCTGCAGAACGACGGCCCGACCCTGGCGCAGGAGCCGGCTTTCCTCGACCTTATGAAAGCAGGCGGCGGCTATGATTGGGTCGCCAGCCCTTCCGATGCTGCCGCGGCCGGCGTTCCGTATCCTTACGCCGGCTTTCAAGGGTTTGCGTATATGGCCTATAGCTCGTTCCCTCAAGTTGCCGCCTTGTATAGCC
>JBOGMA010000592.1:0-5465 GCA_050746465.1 Acidobacteriaceae bacterium | reverse complement strand
CAGATAGCTCTTGTGGGTCTTCATGAGGGCCGTGCCGGCCTTTTCTTTGATGGGCGTGACGTACTGCGAGGGCTTGTAGGCGGCCACCTCGAAGAAGAGCTTGCGGGCCAGGGAATATCCGTTGGTGTGGAGGCCGGTGGAGGGCAGGCCGATGAGGACGTCTCCGGCTTTGATGTTTGCGCCGGTGACCAGCTTTTCTTTGTCGACTGCGCCGACGATGAAGCCGGCGAGATCATATTCGCCGTCGGAATAGAAGCCGGGCATCTGGGCAGTTTCGCCGCCGATGAGGGCGCAGCCGTTGGCTCGGCAGGCATTGGCGAGACCTTCGACGACCTGGGCCATAACCTCGGCGTCGAGGCGCCCGGTGGCGAGATAGTCGAGGAAGAAAAGGGGCGTTGCGCCCTGCACGGCGATGTCGTTGACGCAGTGGTTGACGAGGTCGGCTCCGACGGTGTGGTGGATTCCGGTTTCGAAGGCGAGCTTCAGTTTGGTTCCTACGCCGTCGGCGCTGGAGACGAGTACGGGCTGCTTGAATTTTGCGGTGTCGAGCTTGAAGAGGCCGCCGAAGCCGCCGATTTCGCTGAGGACATTTTTTGTGAAGGTGCGCTGGGCGAGATATTTGATGCGCTGCTTGGCGCGGTCGCCGCTGGAGATATCAACGCCGGCGTCGGCGTAGGTGACGGGAGTGCTTTTCTTTGAGGCGTCGGGCAAAGGAGTTTCCAGGGTGTGAAGTGAGGCGTGAAACTGGCCGGAAGCTCAAGTTTATAGCATCCGGCGGGAGGTCTTCACGCCTCATTGCAACCTAGAAGCGAATGACGGGGCCGAAAGTGACGCGGAGGTTATTGTGGGACCCGTTGTTGAGATAGATTTCGTCGCCAACGTCGGCGCGGAGGCCGAACCAGCCGATGAAGGCTTCGAGTCCGCCGCCGGGGAAGAAGGCGAGGTGCGTGCCGCCGTTGCCGACTCCGGAGATTCCGCTGCTGAAAGTGCCGCCGGTCACGTTTCCGGAAGTGTTAGTGCTGAAGTTGATGAAGCCGAGTTTTCCTTCCACAAATGCGCGAACGGCACTGCTCCTTCCAAACTGGAGTTTAGGCCCGAACAGTCCGGTAATGGGCCGCACGCTGGTGGTGACGAAGGAGGTGGTGGCTCCGTTGTTAAATGTTGTGGTGAAATTACGCGCGAAGTCGTAGTTCATGCTGGCTTCGAGGGCGAGGTTGGGCTGCACGTTGAATGAGACGCGGCCGCCTACTCCGACATAGTTGTTGTTATAGTTGCCTGATTTGAAGTTGAGATAATCGGCAAAGACCCCGAGTTCGCCGTGGTTCTCATAGTATGCGGTGTTGCGCGGCGGGTTGTATTGGCGGGGAGGGGGCGGCGGTGGAGGCTCATATTGAGATTGCGAGGGGGGCGGCGGAGGCGGAACATCATCTTGCGCCATGAGGCAGGATGGCAATGCCATCAACAAGCCGAGCCCAAAAACTATGGCCGTTCGATTCATATGTGAGTACTCCTTGGGGGATTAGGCGTACAAGCCTTTATCAACAGGCCCTGAAAATGGGATGCGTGCCATCTGCGGCCGGTTCGATGGAGATGGCGCTCCGCTGGTGATGCGGAACTGGTTAGACTTGAAGAAAGATTTATGGCATGAACATTTCTGACGCGCAAACTGTGTTTGAACGCACCGCCGCGACCTACGATGCGTCGCGGGAGCGGCTGATTCCTCCTTATGAGCGTTTTTATGGGACGGCGGTGGCGCTGCTGCCGTTTAAGCGCGAGGCGGAGATCAGGATGCTTGATTTAGGCGCGGGGACGGGATTGCTTTCGGCGTTTGTGCGGGAGCGATTTCCGAAAGCGCGGCTGACGCTGGTGGACATTGCGGAGTCAATGCTGGAGCGCGCGCGGCAGCGGCTGGGGAACGATGGCGCGGAGTATGCCGTATATGACTATGGCAGCGAGGGAATTTCCGGAGAGTGGGATGCCGTGGTTTCGGCGCTGTCGATTCATCATTTAAAGGATGAAGCGAAGCGGGATTTGTTTCGGCGAATTCATGCGGCGCTGATTCCAGGCGGAGTATTTGTGAATGCGGAGCAGGTGGCGGGGCCGACGCCGGAGCTTACGCGGCTGTATCACGAGCAGTGGCTGAAGCAGGTTCGCGAGCGCGGAGCGACGGAGGAAGAGATTGCAGACGCGGAGTATCGCATGCAGGCGGACCGCTGTTCGAGCGTGGAAGAGCAGCTTATGTGGATGAGGGAAGCTGGGTTTATGGATGCCGATTGCTGGCTGAAGGAAGGGCAATTCGCCGTGATGTGCGGAACGCGGGTGCTTGGAGTGCGTGACTGACAGATGCGCGCGCGGGTTGTATGACTCACAAAAAAGAAAGTGCAACTGTCACAGCAACACTCGATGGGTGTGCGGTGTCTAAAAGTGCAGAATGTGTTTCCGAGGACGGAGGTTAAACACGATGGCCGATATGGGAAAGATCGAGAAATTTGCGGCAAACGAACTCACTGGCCTGCGGGATGAGTTGACGCGGTCGGGCATCGACCTCTGGCAGGCGGGCGAGGTCTTGTCTGCCTTCCTCGCCGGACGCGGCTACGGAGTGATACCCGAGCAGGCGCGCGACGCCGTCCTCAGGCTGGAAGGCGCGGGCTGCTCGCATGAATGTATTCAGACGGAACTGGAGCGCGTTGCCCTGGTGATGTAAGGCCGGGGTCCGCAGCATCCACCCCGCGAAGGAAAATATCTTTCGCGGGGTGTTTCACGTTCAGGCGACCAGCCAGAGGGCGATGACGCTCAGCAGTAAAGCCACAGACATTACCACCCATCCAGTTTTGAAGAATTCCCAGCGTGTGATCTCCACGCCGTCGCGGCGGAGTGCGATTAGCCAGAGGATGGTGGCGAGCGAACCCGTGACGGAAAGATTGGGGCCGAGATTTACGCCGATGAGAACGGCGTGAGAAAGCTGCGGTGTGTGGGTGAGGGCGGCGCCGGCGGCAAGCGCGACAGGAAGATTGTTCATGGCGTTGGCTGCGAGCGCGGTTCCGGTGGCGGCGGCGAGCGAGGCAGGAAGGGCGGGTTGGTGCGCGAGCCAGGCGAAGGCGGTTTCGATCGCTGCGAGAAGGCCCGCGGTGTTCAGGGCTTCCACGAGGATGAAGAGTCCGGCGACGAGGGGCAGGATGCTCCAGGAGATGTCCAGGATGACGCGCTTGTAGATGCGGCGGTCCTTGATGCTGACGAGGATGAGGGCAGCGACGGCGGCGACGCAGGTGGGCTCGCCCAGACGGACTCTGAGGCCTGAGGCGACGAGTAGAACGATGGACGCAAAGATGACGCCGGCGAGGGCGAGGCGTCCTGCCGGAGTCAGGGAGATGCGTTGGGTGGGAGATTCAATTTCGCTCGCCAGGGCATTGCGCGAGATCATGCGGAGCAGGAAGTAGGTGGTTGCGATGGAAGCTGTGGCGGGGAGCAGAAAGTATCGAAGCCAGACGCCGAGAGAGGGCATGTGTCCGCCATACACGACCAGGTTGGAGGGATTGGACATGGGGAGCAGAAAGCTGGCGGCGTTGGCGACCAAGGCGCAGGCGAGCAGATACGGCTTTGGATGGGCGCGGGCGCGGCGCACGGCGGCGAGAATGGCGGGAGTGAGGACGACGGCGGTGGCGTCATTCGAAAGAAACGCGGTAACGGCGATTCCGGCGCAGTAAACGAGCAGAAAGAGCCGCGAGGCTGAGCCGTGGGAGCGGCGGACGGCGATGTCGGCAATCCAGTCGAAGACACCTTCATGGCGGGCGAGTTCAGCGAGCAGCATCATTCCCGCGAGGAAGAGATAGACGCCGGAGCCTTTCTGGGCGGCGCGCGCGGCAAGGGGCAGAGGAAGGAGCCGGGCGGCGATGAGCAGGACAGCGGCAACACAGATCCAGACGGCTTCGCGAATGCCCCAGGGTCGGAGCAGCATGCAGAGGATGCCGGCGAGGGAGATGATCCAGATCAGGACTGCGTGAGAGGCGAGAAGGTGCATGAATTTCAGGAAAAGCGATGCCCTGGGTGCTGCGCGGTGTTGGTCGTAATGAATTGTACTTGGTAGAAAAGACGCGGGGAGCGCGGATGTGGGGAGCGACGGCGCGGTTACGGTAGTCTTTGAGGAAGGAGTTCACTTGATGTCGCAATGGTTGAATCGGCGGCAGCCGTGGGGATTTTTTGCGCTGCGGTTGGCGCTGGCGCTGGCGATGGTGGTTCATGGGTATGAGAAGCTGGCGCTGCATCATTTTTTGAACCACGCTTTGGAGATGTCGTATTGGCTGGGGCATATTTCAGCGTTGACGGAGTTCATGGGTGGAATTCTGCTGTTCCTGGGGTTGTTCACGCGGTTCGCGGCGGCCCTGATCGCCATCGACATGCTGGCGGCGTTGTTTGCTGCCGGAATCCACAGCGGCTTCGGGGTCTACAGTTATGTCCTGGCGATGGTGGCTATGGCGTTGATGCTGGTATTCAGCGGCGGCGGGGTGATGAGCGCCGATCGGAAATTTGGGATTTCGTAGCCGAGAGCGGAAAGTGCAGATCCCTCCGCTTCGGTCGGGATGACAAGGTTGGAACCAGAGAAGTTATAGCGCGGCTTGGCGTTTTCAGAAAAGAATCGTATCCAGACTCCAATGAAGAAACTACGTGTCGGCATTTTGTTTGGCGGGCGCAGCGGCGAGCATGAAGTCTCGCTGTTGTCGGCCGCTTCGGTTTTGAAGGCGATCGACCGCAAGAAATATCAAGTGGTTCCGATTGGCATTACCAAGGAGGGCCGGTGGGTGACGGCCTCGGATGCCGAGAGGCTGCTGACGGGCGAGTCGGCGGGGCAGCCGGAGCGGCATCTTCGGGCCGGCGATCCGAAGGCGACGGCATCGGCGGCGGTGCTGGCGCGGGGGGAGTCAGTGATTATGCCGCCGGTTCCTTCCGCCGCACTACTGGCGCGAGGCGAGTCGGTGATTGTGCCGCCGGTGCCTTCGGCGGGGCAGACGGGCGCGCTGGTTCCATTTGAGATGGATGCCCGGGCGCTTCATCCTTCGCACGCGGCGCTGAATCTGGATGTGATTTTTCCGGTGCTGCACGGGACCTTTGGCGAGGACGGCACGATCCAGGGGCTGTTTGAGCTGGCGGGGATCGCGTATGTGGGTTCGGGCGTCCTGGGGTCGGCGACCGGGATGGACAAGGACGTGATGAAGCGGCTTTTCGTTGCGGCGAAGCTGCCCATTCCGAAGCATGTGAGCTTCTTGAGGGTGGAGTGGGAAAACAGCCCGAGGAAAATTGTTGCGAAGATCGAGGGCGCGCTCAGGTATCCGCTGTTTGTGAAGCCGGCGAATCTGGGGTCTTCGGTGGGGATCAGCAAGGTTCATGACCGGAAGGAGCTTGGCCCCGCACTGGACCTGGCGGCGAGCTTTGACCGCAAGATTGTGGTGGAGCAGGGAGTGGGTGGGAAG
>JBOGMA010000591.1:0-4053 GCA_050746465.1 Acidobacteriaceae bacterium | reverse complement strand
GGACCATTATTGGAATGATCGCGGGCCTGATCGTCAATTTGCTGCTGTGGGTGCAGCCGCATTCGTTTTCCTGCACCATCGCCGGGTATACGATGGTGTTTCCAAAAATTGCCTGGACCTGGTGGGTCCTTATCGGCTCGTTGACAACCTGCCTGGTTGGATACACGGCGAGCCTTTTGCTTCCTGATTCTGAAACCTTGCTCCAAAGGAGTGCACGCAATGCGCCGGAATTTTAGTGTTGGAATTTTTCTGCTGTTCGCAATTTCCTGCGCGGGGATGGCGCAGACGCAGAGCCGATTTGCGCCCATCGCCGATATTGTGAATCAGGCCATTACGGAACATAAGATTCCGGGCGCGGTGGTGATTGTGGGACACAACGGAAAGGTTGTGTATCGCAGGGCGTTCGGGATGCGCTCGCTGGTGCCGGACCGCGAGAAGATGACGCTGAACACTATTTTCGATATGGCGTCGCTGACCAAGGTTCTGATGACGGCTCCGGCCGTGATGCAGCTTGCGCAGGAAGGGAAAATCCGTGTCAATGATCCGGTATGGAAATATCTGCCGGAGTTTGCCGCGAATGGAAAGCGCGGCATTACGATTCGAGATCTGTTGACGCATTACTCCGGGCTGCCGCCGGATTTGCCGCTCACCGAACCCTGGGAGGGCAAGGAGACGGCTTACAAAATGGCGTTCGCCATTGCACCGCTGCGGCCGCCGGGTGTGCGGTTCCAGTACAGCGACATTAATTTCATTGTGCTGGGAGCGCTGGTGGAAAAGGTCTCGGGCGAGTCGCTGGACGAGTACACCTTGCACCACATCATCCAGCCTCTTGGGCTGAAGCACACTCGGTTTCTGCCGCCGGTTTCCTGGAAGCCACTGATTGCGCCGACACAATGGCAACACGGATTGTCAGCGGCCGGGCACGTTGTGAAGTGGACCGGGCCCGACGTGATGCTGCGAGGCGTAGTGCATGATCCAACATCGCGCAGGATGGGCGGCGTGGCCGGTCATGCGGGTTTGTTTAGCTGCGGGGACGACGTGGCGGTGTACGCGCAAAATATGCTGGATCGGCTGGCGGGAAGGCCGAGCCGGTTTCCGGTTTCGCGCATTCAACTTGAAAAGATGGTGGCTCCGGAACAGCCTGCGACGGGAACTGCTCTGCGCGGATTCGGGTGGGACATTGAATCGCCATTTTCGAGCAACCGGGGCACGTTGTTTCCGGTGGGGTCGTTCGGACATACGGGATTCACGGGGACTTCCGTTTGGATCGATCAGTACCACGATACTTATGTAATTGTGCTGACCAACGCTGTTCACCCCAATGGGCCGACCGGCATAACGGGGATGCGCGCGAAGATTGCCAATGTGGCGGCTGTTGCAGTCGGTATACACAATGATGGCGGACGGCTCGGGGCTCGCATTACCGGGTACAACGAATCGCTGAGCGGCATGAGGCGGTGGGCGGCTCGCAATGCGCAGGTGCAGACCGGCATTGATGTGCTGGAGAGCGATCATTTCGCTGAGCTTGCGGCATTGGCTCAGCGGCACGGCGGGCATTTGCGGATGGGGCTGTTGACGAATGCAACGGGCGTGGACGCGGAGGGGCGGCGAACGATTGATGTGCTGTTCCATGATGCGGCAGCGGCTGTGCCGGGGCTCAAGCTGACGACGCTGTTCAGCCCGGAGCATGGCATCAGCGAATCCTACGACAAGCCGGGTATTCCAAATTCGACCGATGCTTCGACCGGGCTGCCGGTGGTCAGTCTTTATGGTCATGGGGAATCGTCGCGGCATCCGTCTCTGGATTCGCTGCGCAAGCTGGATGCAGTGGCTATCGATTTACAGGATGCCGGTGTGCGCTACTACACCTATGAAGCGGCGATGCGCTATTTCCTGGAAGCGGCGGTGAAGACAGGAACTGAAATCATCGTGCTGGATCGGCCTGATCCTATTAACGGCGCATTTGTTCAAGGGCCCGTTTCCGATGCGGGGAGGGAAAGCTACGTTGATTCGATGCCGATCCCGGTTCGCCATGGCATGACGCTGGGGGAACTCGCTCGCTATGACAAACAGCAGCTTCACCTGCATGTAAATCTCACGGTAGTTGCGATGAAGGGCTGGCAGCGGGGCGATTGGTATGACTCAACCGGGCTGCCGTGGGTCAATCCGTCGCCTAACCTCCGGAATCTGGAGGAGGCGATGCTCTACCCAGGGCTCGGCCTGATCGAAGGCACCAATGTTTCCGTGGGACGAGGAACCGATACGCCGTTCGAGTGGTTTGGAGCGCCTTGGATTGATGGGCGGAAACTTGCCGGCTATCTCAATCGCCAGGACCTGCCGGGGGTGCGGTTTTATCCCGCTGCGCTGACGCCGGAGAAGCCTTATCCTTATGCCGGACAGCGATGCAGCGGCGTGCGCATTCTGGTGACGGACCGCAATGTGCTGGATGCGCCGGAGATGGGCGTGGAGATTGCCTCGGCTTTGCACCGCTTCTATAAGGACCAATTCCAATTGCAAAGAATGCATGGGCTGCTGGTAAACCAAGCTGTGCTTGACGCCATTGCCGCCGGGGAGGATCCAGACGAGATTGCTGAAAGCTGGCGGCCCGCGGTCGAAAAGTTCAAACAAGAGCGGAAACCAGCGCTGCTTTATCCCGTTCGAGACAGGGGGCACGGGCGGTAGTTACTTCGTCGGACGAGCCTCTTCCGGACGCAGCTTTCGATTGAGAAAGTCCGAGGCTGCCGATAGTGCCGCCACCCAGTTGCGGTGCAGAAGGAAATCGTGCAGCTCATCGGGGAAGACCAGCGTCTCCACGTCAACGTGACGCTTGCGGAGCGCTGCCGCCAGCCTCACGGTTTGGAGAAACGACACTTCGTCATCGTTGTCTCCCTGGATGAGCAGTACGGGCGAGCGCCAGCGATCCACCGCGGAAAGCGGCGAGGACTGCCAGGCCATTCTCCAGCGGGCATTCAGATCTGGGGCTGTATCGGAGAGTTTGTAATTCACCGGGTTATCGATGTTCCAGTCATGCACGCCGGAGAGATCGACTCCGGCGGAGAATAGGCCCGAGGCCCGCGACAGAGCCATCGCGGTGAGATATCCGCCCCAGCTTCCGCCCCATATTCCGATGTGTTGGGGCTCTACATCGCAGCGGGTGCGCAGATACAGGCCCGCGCCTTCCACGTCACGAAATTCTGATCCTCCGGTCGAGCCGATCTGCGGGGCTTCACGGAAATCCAACCCATAGCCGATGCCGCCGCGATAGTTGATGGACAGGACCACGTAGCCGCGGCTGGCAAGATACTCGTTCAAAGCATAGTCATTGGAGTAATAACCCATGTAGTGCCAGCCGAGCACCATCTGACGCTGCGACCCGCCATGAACGAAAACGACAGCCGGATGTTTTTCGCAATTCGTGCTGCCGGGAGGGAGAAACAAATCCCCGTGGATGTGCATTCCATCCGTGGCTGAATACGTGACGGGCTGGGGCACGATCATTTGAGCGGCGGGAAAGTCTGAGGGAATCATCTGCGGCGCGAGGTCGCGTAGCCCCCCTGATCCGGTGACAACGGCGGGGCGCATGGGCACACGAGCGTCTGAGCGCAGTACCGCTACGGTGTGATTATCGCTGCCCATCACTGGATAAACTTCAATACCCTTGCCGCTGGTGAGTGCAGCAGGGCCGTTGCTGGTGGCGGAAACTCGCCAGATGTGGCGGCGTTCGATGTCTCCCTGATTGGATGAGAAGACAACCTGTTTGCCGTTTGGGCTGAGCGCCGCACTCTCCGCCTCGAAGTTGCCGGGAGTCAGCAGCCGCGCAGAACCGCCCTGCGCCGGAAGCGCATAGAGATGAAGCCAACCGTCGCTCTCCCAAGGGAAAATGAGATTCCCGTCCGCTGTCCAGAAAAGTTGGTGCGGTGAATCCAGTGCCCGGAAGACGCTGCCCTGTCCGGCCGTGGCTTTCCAAATTTCATGCCCCCGGCCGGTTGTTACTTTCGCAACTCGGATGGACCACGGCCGGCCGCTGCGACGCGATTCATCGAAGTTCTCATC
>JBOGMA010000590.1:0-3304 GCA_050746465.1 Acidobacteriaceae bacterium | reverse complement strand
GACGAGCGGGCGAGCGCGAATCCGGATCGCGAGCTGAACCGGAAGTATTTGGGCGAGCGGATTTTGTCGGCGCTGGACAAATTGACTCCTCGGGAGCGAATGGTGTTTGAGTTGAAGCACTATCAGGGTTTGCGGTTGAGGACGATTGGGGAAATGCTGAACACGACGGAAGAAACGGCGAAGAATACGCTGTTCCGCGCGACGAGGAAGCTGAGAGCGAATCTGGCGCAGGTGAGATGAAGGGACCAGAGACCAGAGACCAAGGTCCAGAGACCAGAAAAGCAGGGATGAGCGACCAGGAAAGCATAATCGTGCGGCGTTCGACCGGTACGATGTTCGGAATGAATTTTTGAGGCTAGTGAAGCAGAGGTATCAGCGATGAAGTGCGAGACAGCACAGGAAAAGATCGCTCTGGCGGCGTGGGGAGAGATTTCCGGCGAAGAAAGACAGCGGTTGGATGAGCACTTGGCCGGGTGCGAAGTGTGCAGCGGCGAAATGGAAGCGGTGGAGGCGATGGTGAAGGCCATGTCTCTGCTGCCGGCCGAGGAGCCGTCACCAAACCTGCTGGCGCGGACGCGGTTGCGGCTGGAAGAGGCGATTGACGGGCTGCCGCGGGAGAACTGGCTGGTTCGCATGACCCAGCGGTTTACCCTGGGAATGGCGCGGCTGCGGTCGGCTCCGCTGGCGGCTTCGATCCTGCTTGTGCTCGGAGTTCTGTCTGGCGGCTACGGTGGTTATCGCGCTGGGCTGCACACGCATGACGCGACGCAGACGGCGCTCATTCTGAAAGCGGCGGAGCAGAACAATACTAATTCAAAGATTGCCAATGTGAGCAGCATTGTGCAGGATCCGAATTCAGAAACGGTGCTGGTGAAGTACAACCGGCTGGTTCCGGATGCGATTCAGGGGTCGCTGGACGATCCGCAGATTCAGCAGCTTTTGTTGTTGGGCGCGCGAAATCGCGTGAACCAGAGCGTGCGGGATGATTCGGTGGGACTGCTGGCGGATGAGTGCCGCGCGGGACGGCAATGCACGGATGGTCCGGTTCGCAATGCGCTGATGGTGGCGATGCTGTATGACAAGAGCGCAGCGGTACGGATGAAGGCGCTGGATGGGCTGGAGCCGTATGTGAGCGATGACGTGCGGGTGCGCGATGCGGTGCTGGAAGCGCTGATGAATGATTCGGACGCGAAGATTCGTGCGCAGGCTATCGGGCTGCTGGCTCCAGCGGAAGCCGACTCAAGCGTGCGCGAGGTGCTGCACACGGTGGCGACTCAGGATGACAACCCGAGCATTCGCGACGCTTCGCAACAGGTACTGGCGGCGGCTCCGCAGATGCAGTAGTTCAGCCAGGGATGGCGCACCCTGTGCGCGTTTGTCGAAAGCACGAACCGCAATCGCATCATAGTTACCGAGGAGGGAACTATGAATGAGCTGGCCGGTCGAAGCGAGGCGTTTGTGCGTAGACTGCTTTCGCTGATCATTCTCATTGTGCTGACCGGAGTCGGAGGCGTTTGCGCCGCGCAGACCTCGGGGCACGACTGGACGCAGTTTGGTTGGGACGCGTCGAGTTCTGGAGCTTCAACCGAGCCGACCGGAATTACAGCCGACAATGTCGCGAATATGAGCAAACGCCAGGTGAAGCTGGACGGCACGGTGGATGCTTCGGCGATTTATCTGCACGGTGTCACGGTCAAGGGCGCGAAGCACAACGTCTTTTTTGTAACCACAACTTACGGCAAGACGATTGCGATCGATGCCGACTCAGGGGACGTTCTGTGGGAATACACGCCGCCGAAATATTCCTCGTGGGCGGGCTCGCGGCAGATCACGAACAGCACGCCGGTCGCGGACTCGAACCGGCAATATGTTTATGCGGCTTCGCCGGACGGGACGGTTGAAAAACTGGCCGTGTCCGACGGGCACGAGGTCTGGAGCACGCCGATTACGCTGCTGCCGCGCCGGGAAAAGATAGCTTCGCCGCTACACGCGTTCAAGGGGCACATCATTGCAGTGACGGCTGGTTACATCGGTGACCGGCCGCCATATCAGGGGCATGTCGCGATTCTTGACCCGGGGAGCGGGAAGCTTCTGCACGTGTGGAACTCTCTGTGCAGCAATCGCACGGGATTAATTGAGCCGAGTTCGTGCGCTTCGACCCAGTCGGCGATCTGGGGGCGCGCCGGGGCGGTGATCGATCCGGCGAACGGCCATATTTTTGTAGCCACCGGCAACGGGCAGTACAACGGCAAGACGGACTGGGGTGATTCCATCATTGAACTGAATGCCGATGCGACGCAGATGGCGGGCAACTACACTCCGTCTGACAACACCAAGCTGAACGATGAGGATCTCGATCTGGGGTCGACCTCGCCGGTGCTGCTGGGAGATGGTCTCCTGGCGCAGGGCGGCAAGGATGGACTGATTCGCGTGCTGAGCTTGCAGGAGATCGCTGGAACCACGGCTCATCAGGATCATGAACTGCAGAAGGTGTCGACGCCGTCAGGGGCGATGCTGTTCACTGCTCCCGTGGTCTGGAAGCATGAAGGGAAGACCTGGCTGATTGCCGCCGATGGGCATGCCACTGCGGCCTGGACGCTTGAGAACCAAAAGCTGGTTCAGAAATGGAAAAACGGCAACGGCGGGACCAGCCCGATTGTAGCCGGTGGGCTGCTGTATGTTTATGATCCGCACGGCGGGCTGCGTGTGTACGAACCTGCGACAGGCAAGCAGATCGCAGATTTGGATTGCGGTAGCGGGCACTGGAACAGCCCGATCGTGGTGGATGGGAAGATCGCGCTGCCCGAAGGCAACGCGAATCATCACGCAACCAGCGGTGTGCTGGATATTTGGAGTCTGCCAGCGAAGCACTGAAGGCCGGGTTGGCTCCACGTTATGCGAAAACGAGGCATTGCGGCCTTGAGATGGGGAAGGTTTTTCCCTGTTCTGCGAGGCGGCCAGTTTTTGCGTCGCGTGAGAAGACGGCGATGGTGTCTCCGACTTGATTGGCCACCAGCAAAAATTTTTCGGATGGATCGAGGGCGAGGTCGCGGGGAACTTTGCCTCCGCTGCTTGTGCGGGCGAGGAAGGTTAACTTACCCGTAGCGGGATCGACGGCGAAGCTGTCAACGCAGTCGAGGCCGCGGTTGGCAGCGTAGGCGTGGCGGCCATCGGGGGTGATGACGATGTCACAGCCGGTGGAGGTTGGGCCGCTGTAATTTTCGGGAATCAGCTTGAGCTTCTGGACGAGTTCGAAAGCGCCGTTACTAGCGTGCCAGCGGAGGACCTGCACGCTGGAGTCGAG